>JBIPLL010000110.1:0-7407 GCA_044368425.1 Beijerinckiaceae bacterium | reverse complement strand
CCATGAAGCGGTCAGCCGGCGGGCCAGACGGTCCGGGGACTGACTTCGACCCCGTGCGGGGCGAAACGAATCCCGCCCCGGGCGTGGCGACCCCGGTCTTTCGCTCCAATTCCTCGAATCCCTCCACGACGTCGACGCCGGTGAGGCCCGGCTTCGGGCGCCAGTCCTTCGGGTTGCATGGATTCGCAGCACAGGCGGATGCAGGCCCCGCACCGGGCGGCAATCTGGCGAGCCAGTTCGGGTTTGCGGTTGCCTATGCCGATCCCATGGGATTGTCGGAGCTGGCACGACATTTTCAGGCCCCTCTGCCGGAGGCTGCGGCGGACCTGCCGCGCGTCGCGGCGACGCTGACGGGTGCGCGGCATGCCTCGCTGTGGCCGGGGCCGCTCAGCCCGCCGCCTGCGCCACAGGATATGTCGGAGCCGGCGGCGCATGAGGCAGGATCGTCCCTCGAGACTGCCGACCGAGACGGCCGCGCCGCGCATGCCGCGGTTCCGGCACCCACCCAGGTGCTGGAGCTGGGCGCGGAAACGCTTGCCGTGCTGCGCGGGATCGAGACGCAGCTTGCGACGCTGACGCGGCTGGTCGAGGCCCAGGCCGCGACGCGACAACCGGACCAACAATCCGAGCCGTTCGGGGAGCTTGCGCACGGCGACGCCACGCAGCCGATGACCTGGCCCCCGCTGGGCGAAAGCATCGAGAACCTGCAGGAACGCGATGTTGCGGGCGATGCCGCCCCCGTCCTTCCGGGTATGACGCAGGTTCAGGATTCGGCCGTGGGATTGGCCTTTGCCGGCGATCGGTTGATCGCGCCTGCGATCGACGAGGCCGGCGCCGGAATGCTGCACCTGCCTGCCGCGATGAATGTTTCGCCGTCGGCCGACCATTCGCCGGAATTGCCCCGGCGTGCGTTGTTTCCCGCCGGCAGCGCCGATCCGCAGCGCATGGCAGAGGAGGCGGAGCGGATCGCGCGGATCCATCGCGCCACCCTTGCAGCCCGTCAGGCGGCCGATGCGGTGCGCGATTTCGACGCGACACCAGGCGCTCCTGCATTCGTTTCCGGGGAGGCTCCGGCTTCGGCGGCCGCGCGCGCGAACGAGCCGGCCTTTGCCAAGACTTATCCTGCGCAGAACTCCCCGGCCCCGGGGCCTCTTGCCGAGCGCACTGCGCACGAGACGGTGGCGCCGGGCGAGATCGGGCAGGCTGGCGAGTCGTCTGGTATGCTCGCATTCCTCGCCTTCGCCCTGCCGCGCTGGCTGGGGCTGATCGCCGTCATCCTGGCTGCGGGAATCGTCCTGCATCTGCTGACGGGCGGCACGCTCGATACGCTGCCGGCCGGTCTCGTCAGCGCCGAATGGTGGGGGGGCCTGTTCACCCGCATCTATCGCATGCTTGAGCGGATCGACCGGTTCATGCTCGATCTGGTTGCGCCGCTTCAGCGGGTCATCGGCGCCTGAGGCTTATGCTATGTCGGCGACGAGCGGCCCGTGTTGCGGCACGGAACGGGCGGGTGTTATAGACCGCGCCATCGGGCAGGGTGGCTTTCGCTTCCAAACCCCACCTGTCCGGTCCGGCTTCCCGGAGCCGGTCCTCCGCATATCGTCCTCTGCACGCCTTCATCGAGGATGGTGAGGCGAGGACGGTCATGGCAAGCCGACCAGACGAGGTCTTCATGGAATCCGCGCAAGAGATGGCCGAGGCCGTCCCGTCCTCCGGTGCAAGCGCAAGCGCTCATGGCGTCGATGACCGCACCGTGCGGCGGATCGCGCATCTGGCGCGCATCGCGGTCCCCGACGAGGACGTTGCCCATCTCAAGGGTGAGATCAACGCGATCCTCGCCTTTGTCGAGCAACTGGCGAGCGTCGATGTCAGTGCCGTCGAGCCGATGACATCCGTTGCGCCCATGAACCTGAAGCAGCGCGATGATGTCGTGACCGATGGCGGTATTGCCGGGCTGGTGACGGCCAATGCACCGCTCAGCGAGGACCATTTCTTCGTCGTGCCGAAGGTGGTCGAGTAAAATTCGGCTTCCTCGCCTCTCCGTCTCCCGCCATCGCTTGAAGGACCAGGGGTCCGATGTCCGATATTCTCGATCTATCGCTTGCCGATGCCCGCGATGCGCTGCGCCAGCGCAAGTTGAGCGCCACCGAGTTGACGCGCGCCTATGTCGATGCGGTCGCCGCTGCGCGCCCGCTTAATGCCTATGTGCTCGAGACGCCGGACATCGCGCTCGATCAGGCGAAGGCGAGCGATGAGCGCCTGAACTCCGGCGATGCGCGCCCTCTCGAGGGGGTGCCGCTCGGCATCAAGGATCTGTTCGCGACCAAGGGGGTTCGGACGACGGCCTGCTCGCGCATCCTCGAAAACTTCGTTCCGCCCTATGAATCGACCGTGACCTCGCAGCTCTGGCGCGACGGAGCGGTGATGCTCGGCAAGCTCAACAATGACGAATTCGCCATGGGTTCGTCCAATGAGACCTCTGCCTTCGGGCCGGTTGTCTCGCCCTGGCGCAAGGCGGGCTCCGACACTGCGATCGGCCCTGACGGGAAGCTCAGGGGCGTCGGTCTCGTTCCGGGAGGGTCGTCAGGCGGCTCGGCGGCTGCGGTCGCCGCGCGGCTGTGCCTCGGCGCGACGGCGACCGACACCGGCGGCTCGATCCGCCAGCCGGCCGCCTTCACCGGCACCGTCGGCATCAAGCCGACTTATGGGCGCTGCTCGCGATGGGGTATCGTCGCATTCGCGTCTTCGCTCGACCAGGCCGGGCCGATGGCGCGCAACGTGCGCGACGCTGCCATCCTGCTGACCTCAATGTCGGGCCATGATCCGCGCGATTCGACGAGTGTCGACCTCGCCGTTCCCGATTTCGAGGCGGCCGTTTCGCGCGGCGTGAAGGGCCTGAAGATCGGTATTCCGAAGGAATATCGCGTGCCGGGCATGCCGCCCGAGATCGAGAAGCTCTGGGCCGACGGGGCGGCCTGGCTGAAGGCGGCCGGCGCCGAGATCGTCGAGGTTTCGCTCCCGCATACACACTACGCGCTGCCGGCCTATTACATTGTGGCCCCGGCCGAGGCCTCCTCCAACCTCGCCCGCTATGACGGCGTCCGCTACGGGCTGCGCGTGCCGGGCAAGGACATTGTCGAGATGTACGAGTCGACGCGCGCCGCCGGATTCGGGCGCGAGGTGAAGCGGCGCATCATGATCGGCACCTACGTGTTGTCGGCCGGTTATTATGACGCCTTCTATGTGCGTGCCCAGAAGATCCGCACCTTGATCAAGCGCGACTTCGACGAGGTCTATGCCAGCGGGGTGCATGCCATCCTGACGCCAGCGACGCCGTCAGCCGCGTTCGGCATCGGGGAAAAGGGCTCTGCCGATCCGGTCGAGATGTATCTGAACGATGTTTTCACGGTGACCGTGAACATGGCTGGACTGCCGGGCCTGACGGTGCCGGCGCTCGGTTATGACAAGGAAGGGCTTCCGCTCGGG
This sequence comes from Beijerinckiaceae bacterium, assembly GCA_044368425.1. Classification (GTDB taxonomy): domain Bacteria; phylum Pseudomonadota; class Alphaproteobacteria; order Rhizobiales; family Beijerinckiaceae; genus JBIPLL01. The sequence goes on along the minus strand of JBIPLL010000110.1, from coordinate 3,921 downwards.
CTTCAGCTCATCGGGCGTCCCTTTGACGAGGAGACGCTGTTCAGCGCCGGTCAGGTGCTGGAGGATGCGGCCGGCCGTATTCCGCTGCCCGATGCATGGTGGCGGGGATGATCGCGCCATCGGTTCCTCTCGCGATCTGGGTGATCGCCGCATTCGATCCGGTGCTGATCGCGGTTGCCGTCTGGTTCGGCTGGCATGCCGATCAGGCGGGCAAGCTCGTGGTGGCCGTGCTGGCCGCGATCGTCGCCTCGGTGCTTGTCGGCTGGTTGCTGGCCGTGATCGGCGTGCCCTGGATCGCGCCGGCCGGCGGCGACCATGCCACGCTCCTGCCGGTGCGCTTCGGCGCGGCCATCATCTGGTCGGGGGCGGCTTTTCTCGTCGCGCGCTTCTGGCGCAAGGCCTGAACGCGGCATCGTTCGAGGGCAAACGGCGCCATTGTGCCGCTTGCCGGTCTCGTGCCAGGCTGATTTTCGCGTCGGTGATGACCGCTACAGGGGCGACCATATGGGCCAGATCGGGCAGACCATCGCCGTCGTATGCATCGGCGCCCTCGGGACTCTGTTCTGGATCGCAGCGGGCCTCGTGGCGACGGGTCTCGTCGTCGACCAGTTCCGCGCGGCGCCGCTGATCTCCCCGCTGGCAATGGCCAGCCTGTTTGCGATCCTCGTCGGACTCGCCCTGTTCAGCCGGTGGATCGTGCGGCGCCTTCAGTCGCTCTGATCGCAGCATGGCCGACGGTGCCCCCACACCGCCAGCCGGCCGCCATCACATCCGGTGCAGATCCCTGCCCGCAACCTGTCGGGTCGCGCTCTGTTGCTGACCCGCTTCGTCCGCCGCCGCCTCCAGCATGTAGGCAACGAGATCGAGGCGCGCATGGCGGCACAGGCTCGCGAGTTCGCGGGCAAGGTCGGCCGCATATTCCGCAACGTCCGCCGACTGCATGGCGGCACTTCGCCGCGACATCAACTCGTAGAACTCGTCGTCCGCGTCGCAGCGGCTCGCGTCCAGGACGTCGTGGTCATGATCAGTCCTCGTATCCGTCCAGTCGAGATTTGTCGTTCTGTGTGCCTGAACCATTTTCTCCCTCCGATATCACCCCAAGACCAAACGCAGGTTCGGCATGGGCCTCGTTATGCTCTCCGGCCCAAGCATGGAAACATTGTTGCCTCCGTGCTGACGTGACCGATATCGCCTTCGCCGTCCGGGGTCACGTTACAAAAAAGCACATAGCCCGCACCGCGCCGGTAATCCTTCGGCAATGGTTTCGAAACTCCAGTGCCATTCCCCCACTGCCCATTTCACAGCCTGTCCCGTGAATGATCCAGATAACGTTGCATCATTCGACTATAATGCGCGATTTTACAACCTCTCAATTGATCCAAAGTTGCATTTTGCAACCTCTGGCAGCGCTGACAACGCGTTACAGCGAATCAACCGTTAGCCGGACCGCCGCCAGCCGGGCCCTTTGGCGACAGGGCGACTTGCATGGGACCGTTGTCAGCCGGGCCGCGAGCCCTTAAACCGGCGCAACGAACAGGCGGCCGGCAGCGTGAGGACGTAATGAGCGCGACAGCAGCGAACAAGAAACTGATCCGCGGGGCCACTGGCGATTGGGAAGTCGTGATCGGCATGGAGATCCACGCGCAGGTCAATTCGCGCGCGAAGCTGTTTTCCGGCGCAGCGACCGCCTTCGGCGCCGAGCAGAACAGCCAGGTCTCGCTGGTCGATGCGGCGATGCCGGGGATGTTGCCCGTCATCAATGCCGAATGCGTGCGACAGGCGGTGCGCACCGGCCTTGGACTGAACGCGCAGATCAACAGGCGCAGCACCTTCGACCGGAAGAACTATTTCTATCCCGACCTGCCGCAGGGCTATCAGATCAGCCAGTACAAGAGCCCGATCGTCGGCGAGGGCAAGGTGGTGGTCGATGTGACGCCGACCGAGCAGATCGAGGTTCGGATCGAGCGGCTGCATCTGGAGCAGGATGCAGGCAAGTCATTGCACGACCAGCACCCGACCATGTCCTTCGTCGATCTCAACCGCTCGGGCGTGGCGCTGATGGAGATCGTGTCGGGCCCCGACATGCGCAGCGCCGACGAAGCAAAGGCCTATGTCAGCAAGCTGCGCACCATCCTGCGCTATCTCGGCACCTGCGACGGCGACATGGAGAAGGGCAATCTGCGCGCCGACGTGAACGTCTCGGTGCGCAAGCCCGGCGATCCTCTGGGGACGCGCTGCGAGATCAAGAATGTCAATTCGATCCGCTTCATCGGCCAGGCTGTCGAGACGGAAGCGCGCCGCCAGATCGCGATCATCGAGGATGGCGGAAAGATCGACCAGGAAACGCGCCTGTTCGATCCGGGCAAGATGGAAACGCGGTCGATGCGCTCGAAGGAAGAGGCGCACGACTACCGCTATTTCCCCGATCCCGATCTGCTGCCGCTTGAATTCGACGAGAATTTCGTCGCGGCGCTGAAGTCGGATCTCCCGGAGCTTCCGGATGCGAAGAAGGCGCGGTTCATCGCCGATTTCGGCCTGAGCCCATATGATGCCAGCGTGCTCACGGCGGAGCGGGCCAGCGCCGATTATTTCGAGGCGGTTGCCAAGGGGCGCGATGGCAAGATCGCAGCCAACTGGGTCATCAACGAACTGTTCGGCCGCCTGAACAAGGAGGGCCGCGACATCGAGACGAGCCCGGTCAGCGCTGACCAGCTTGGCGCGATCGTCGACCTGATCGGCGACGGTACGATCTCGGGCAAGATCGCCAAGGACGTCTTCGAAATCATCTGGAGCGAGGGTGGCGATCCGCGCAGCATCGTCGAGACGCGCGGGTTGAAGCAGGTCACCGATACGGGCGCCATCGAGGCAGCGGTCGATGCCATCGTCGCGGCCAATCCCGACAAGGTCGCGCAGGCCATCGCCAAGCCCACCATGCTCGGCTGGTTTGTCGGACAGGTGATGAAATCGACCGGCGGCAAGGCCAATCCGCAGGCGGTCAACGACCTGCTCCGGCGCAAGCTCGGGATCGAGTGAACGACGGGGCTGTGCCGATGATCCATGCCGCGACCGCAATCCGTCCTGCGCGCGACGACGATGCGCAGGATCTCTATGGGCTCGTGACCCTGTGTTTCGCGCAGTATCCGGGCTGCTATCTCGATCCGCATGACGACATGCCCGACCTTGCCCGTGCCGGCACCTGCTATCGCGACACGGGCGGCGGGCTCGTCGTGGTGGAGGATGAGCGGGGGCGGGTCGGCGCCTGTTGCGGCATCGATTTTGCTCAACCCGGCGCGGGAGAGCTTCACCGGCTTTATGTGCGGCCGGACATGCGCAGGCGCGGTATTGCAGGGGCTCTGATCGCGCATTGCGAGGCGCTGGCGCGGGCAAATGCAGCGGCACGGATCGTGTTCTGGTCGGACACCCGGTTCACGGACGCGCATCGGCTCTACGAGCGCACGGGCTATCGCCGGACCGGACAGATGCGCAATCTGGGGGATATCTCAAATTCGGTCGAATTTTTCTTCGTCCGCGAACTCTGACCAAACCGCGAGGCCACCCTCCCATGTCGGCACGTTTCACCCTGCACGGAATCTGGCTGTCGGGCCCGACCTACAAGGTCGCGCTCATGCTCTCGATGTGCGAGCTGCCCTATGATTACGAGCACACGCATCCCCGCATCGAGGCGAAGGCGCCGGCCTTCCTCGCCAAGAACCGCTTCGGGCAGGTGCCCTGCCTGATCGACAATTCGAACGGGCGTGCCCTGTGCCAGTCGGCGGCGATCTTGGAATATCTCGCCGATGTCACCGACCGTTTCGGCGGCGCGACGCGTGACGAGCGCCTTCAGGCACGCGAGTGGATGTATTGGGAATTCGACCGTCTCGCGACGCCGATCTACCGGATGCGCGGGCAGCGGCTGGGCTT
>JBIPLL010000060.1:0-9496 GCA_044368425.1 Beijerinckiaceae bacterium | reverse complement strand
CCGGCCTTCGCCAGCCCGTCGATGAAGCGGCTATAGGTCAGGCCGAGCTCGCGCACGGCGGCATTGAGACGCTGGATCCAGAGCGCGCGGAAGGTGCGCTTCTTGTTCTTGCGGTCCCGATAGGCATACTGCATCGACTTGTCGACGGCAGCCTTTGCGGTGCGGATCGTGTTCTTGCGGCGGCCATAGAAGCCTTTGGCTGCCTTGAGGGTCTTCTTGTGCTTGGCGTGGCTGGTCACGCCGCGCTTGACGCGGGCCATGGGATAACTCCTTCAGATTCCGGAACGGGGCGTGTGTTCAGCCGTTGGGCAGGAAATACTTCTTCACGTTGTCGCCGTCCGTCTTGAAGAGGACGTTGGTGCCGCGCAGGCCACGGATCTGCTTGTTGGTCCGCTTGATCATGCCGTGCCGCTTGCCGGACTGGGCGTAAAGAACCTTTCCGGTTCCGGTAATCTTGAAGCGCTTCTTGGCGCCTGACTTGGTCTTGATCTTGGGCATTTCGCTCATCTCCTGGACCGGTCGGGCGCGTGGCCCGGCGCCGGTCACATGTCTGGTGCACGCTTCCGATGGAAGCTGCGGTCGAACAAGCACCTCGAGCGTGCCGCCCGGAATTCCGGAGGAACGCTCCAAGAGCAAACGAACCCGCCACGGCAGCCCTGACAGCCGGGCGGGTCATTGGAGGCCGGCTTATGGCAGAGATGCACCAGCTTGGCAATCCTTGCGCGCGGCGTCGCGCGCCTCGCGAGGTGACGCCTGTGCGAGCACGCAACGCCCGCGCTGGCGCCATGCGTCCCTGCCTTGCTGCATCTGCACAGCCCGGCGTGGCGCGTGTGACTTTCGGGACTCACTTCTGGACGTTCCCTGGGGAAAACCTTTCCGACGGGGCGGGGACTCTTGCGGCGGAGTCAACGCATATTGTAGCGTCAGATCCATCGAACACGACATCTCGTGGATCGGATCTCTCGGCCAGTAGCGTCGCGCTGACGCGGAATCGTCCTTTCGGTTCCGTGCGGGCTTGGGGATTCTGGCCGCGATCAAGTGTTCAGCCAATTGCGTTGCGCAACCGCGATCTGAACGAGAAGCCCCGACGGCGGACGGGGCCCGGCAGGAGAGCCTGATGACCGACAACCCGACCTGGAGCGACGAGCGCGTCGAGCTTCTCAAGAAATTGTGGAGCGATGGCCTCAGCGCCAGCCAGATCGCTGCCGAGCTGGGCGGTGTCACCCGCAACGCCGTGATCGGAAAGGTGCACCGGCTCGGGCTGTCGGGGCGCGCCAAGGCCCCCGCAACGGGTGCTGTCCGCGCGGCCCGCAAGACGACGGCGCGCGCTCCCAGCCATCCCATGACGCACAAGGCGCCCCCCGCGCGTCCGCAGGCGGCCATGCCGGCCGCGCCGCTCGCCGACATCGCTCCTGTCCTGCCGGTGCAGTCCGCGCCGGTCGAGGATGTGGCGGTTCCCGTCTCCGAGCGCGTGACGATCATGGATCTGCGCGAATATATGTGCCGCTGGCCCATGGGCGACCCGACCTCGGCCGAGTTCCGCTTCTGCGGGGCGCGCTGCGCCTCGGGGCTGCCCTATTGCCCGACCCATTCACGCATCGCCTACCAGCCGGCCGCAGACCGCCGCCGCGACCGCAAGGTCGTCCTGCGCTGAGCAGGCCGGACTGGCTGTCTCTTCCGGGGGGCGCGGCATCGGCCGGCGCCCCCTTTTCATTGGGCCGGTCCCGCCTTCCGACGGGACGGGCTCGCTGACAGGGCTCGTTCGATGTTGCAGCCCGATCCCTCACGCCGACATACGCCGCTTGAGGATTTCGCCGCGGTCCTGACCGGCACGGCCCTCTTCGCGCTCGGGGCGACCCTGATGACCCGGGCGCAACTGCCGTCGGGCGGCACGACCGGCATCGCGCTCCTTGTCCATTACCTGACCGGACATGGCTTCGGGCTGCTGTTCTTCCTTGTGAACGTGCCCTTCTACCTGCTGTCAGCCTTGCGCATGGGCTGGAAGCTGACGCTGCGCACGGTCTTTGCCGTGGCACTCGTCGCCCTCTATGCCCAGTTGATGCCGCTCTGGCTGCGCATCGGTTATCTCGACCCGTTCTTCGCCGCCGCCATGGGCGGCCTGCTCATGGGGGTCGGGCTGCTCATCCTGTTTCGCCACCGCACCAGCCTTGGCGGCTTCAACCTGCTGGCGCTCTATGCGCAGGAGAAGTTCGGCCTGCGGGCAGGCTGGGTGCAGATGGGGCTGGACGCGATGGTTCTGGCGGTTGCGGCCCTTGTCCTGCCGCTCGACAAGGTAGCGATCTCGCTGATCGCGGCCGTGACGCTCAATCTCGTGATCGCCACCAATCACCGCCCCGACCGCTATACCGGGATGAGCTGAGCCTCAGCTTGCCATCCGCCCATAGGTCTCGTCGAAGGAATAGCCCGCGCCGCGCACCGTCCTGATCGGATCGGGCAGGGGCGGAGACCCCAGCGCCTTGCGCAGCCGCCCGACATGCACATCGACCGTCCGCTCGTCGATCTCGTTCTCCCGGCCCCAGATGGCGTCGAGGAGCTGGGCGCGGCTATAGACGCGCCCGGGGCTTTGCATCAGGTGTTCGAGCAGCCGGAACTCGGTCGGCCCCAGATGCATGTCGGCCTCGCCCCGCAGCACGCGATGGGTATCGCGATCGAGCGTTACATCGCCCATGACCAGCCGGTTGGCGATCCGGGCGGGGTTGACGCGCCGCAGCAGCGCCCCGACGCGCGCCATGAATTCCGGCACCGAGAAGGGCTTTACGACATAATCGTCGGCCCCGTTGGCGAGGCCGCGCACCCGATCGCCTTCCTCCCCTCGCGCCGTCAGCATCAGGATCGGCAGACGCTGCGTCTCGGCCCGCAGCCGCAGCCGTCGGCACAGCTCGAAGCCTGATAGCCCCGGCAGCATCCAGTCGAGCACCAGGAGATCGGGAACCTCGTCGCGCAGGCGCAACTCTGCCTCGTCGCCGCGCCCGATCGCCTCGACGGCATAGCCGGCACTCTCGAGATTGTAGCGAAGCAGCATCGCCAGCGCGTCCTCGTCCTCGACGAGGAAGATGCGCGGCTGCGATGAAAGAGCCCGTGTCATGGTGTGACCGCCGTTCAATCCGCACCGGTGGCGGATGGGGTGTCCATCGTGGTCTCGAATTTTGGCCGGTCGGTCGGCAGCGAGGTGCCGGTGGCCAGGTAATAGACGGTCTCGGCGATGTTGGTGCTGTGATCGCCGATCCGTTCAACGTTCTTGGCCGCGAACAGGAGATGCGTGCAGAACGTGATGTTGCGCGGGTCCTCCATCATGTAGGTCAGGAGTTCGCGGAACAGCGAATTGTAGAGCACGTCGATATCGCCGTCGCGGGACCAGACGTCCACGGACCGCTGCTCGTCGCGGGCGGTATAGGCGTCGAGCACGTCCTTGAGCTGCTCGAGCACGAGATCGCTCATGTGCTCGACGCCCTTCACGATCCGGACCGGATGGAACTGCCCGGCAATGGCGACAACCCGCTTGGCGATGTTCTTGGCAAGGTCGCCAACGCGTTCAAGGTCGCTGGCAATCCGGATGGCCGAGACCACCTCGCGCAGGTCGCTCGCCATGGGTTGGCGCTTGGCGATGGTGAAGATGCTCTTTTCCTCGATCTCGCGCTGGAGCGCATCGAGCTTCGGATCGAGCGCGAGATCCATGTCGCGCGAGGCCAGCGCCTGCGTGGCATCCGACAGCATGCGCTCGGCGATCCCGCCCATCTCGCCGACCATCCGGCGCAGGTTCTGCAGGTCGGCGTCATAGGACTTCACGATGTGGTCGCTCATCGCGATCCCTCCTGTGCAGCGAATGGCCGCGTAAGCGCGGTTAAAGGGGCTCCGGTCAGCCGAAGCGGCCTGTCACGTAATCGAGTGTCTGCTTCTGTTGCGGGTTCATGAATATCTGCGTCGTCGGGCCGAATTCGACCAGTTCCCCCAGATACATGAAGGCCGTATATTGTGAGATGCGGGCTGCCTGCTGCATGTTGTGGGTGACGATGACGATCGTGAAATCGTTCCGAAGCTGCTCGATCAGCTCCTCGATCTTGCTGGTCGAGATCGGGTCGAGCGCGGAGGTCGGCTCGTCGAACAGGATGACTTCGGGTTGCTGCGCGATGGTGCGTGCGATGCACATGCGCTGCTGCTGACCGCCCGACAGTCCCATGCCCGACTGCTTCAGCTTGTCCTTGACCTCGTCCCACAGCGCGGCCTTGCGCAACGCCTGCTCGACGCGGTCATCCAGCTCGGACTTGGACAGCTTTTCATAGAGCCGCAGCCCGAACGCGCAATTGTCGTAGATCGACATCGGGAAGGGCGTCGGCTTCTGGAAGACCATGCCGATGCGGGCGCGCAGTTCGTTGATGTCGATGGCCGGGTCGAGGATGTTGCGCCCGTCGAGCATGACTTCGCCGGTGGCGCGCTGGTCCGGATAGAGGCTATAGATCCGGTTAAAGATGCGCAGCAGCGTGGACTTGCCGCAGCCCGACGGCCCGATCATCGCCGTGACCTGCCGATCATGGAAATTCATGTTGATGTTCTTCAGGCTCTGGAAGGTCCCGTAGAAGAAATCGAGATTGCGCACGCCGATCCGAACGGGCGCCTCGCTGTCGGCGGCGGCGGCGGAGGGGGCTTCCTGAACGGCCAAGGTTGCCATGGATGGGCTCTTTCCTGCGTTGGAGCGGATCGGGCTGGCGCCAGGACCGTCTGCCGCTTGCACACGGTCAGGCCGGGTCGGCCCGATGGGCGTCTCGATCATTTTCGATTGAGGAGGGCCCGCGCGCCCACCGACAGCACCAGGATCGCCCCGGTGATCAGAAGCGCGCCGGCCCAGGCCAGTTGCTGCCAGTTGTCGTAGGGCGCCGAGGCGAATGCATAGATCGTCACCGGCAGGTTCGACACTCCCCCGGTCAGATCCCAGTTGAACCAGAAGGAATTGTTGAGCGCGGTGAACAGCAGCGGCGCCGTCTCGCCGGCGATGCGGGCCAGCGCCAGCAGGATGCCGGTCACGATGCCGGCCTTGGCGGCCCGCCAGCAGACCTGGCGGATCACCACGGACGTCGGCGCACCCAGCGCCGCAGCCGCCTCGCGCAGGCCGTTTGGCACCAGCCGCAGCATGTCTTCCGTCGTGCGCACGATGACTGGCAGCGCGATGATCGCGAGCGCGACCGAACCGGCCCAGCCGGAATAGCCCCGGAACGGCATGACGAGGATGATGTAGACGAACAATCCGATCAGGATCGACGGCGCCGAGAGCAGGATGTCGTTGATGAAGCGCACGAGGTCGGCCAGCTTCGAGCCCCGACCATATTCCGCCAGGAAAGTGCCGGCCATGACGCCGATCGGGGTGGCGATCGCGATGCCGAGGAAGGTCAGCACGAACGAGCCGACAATAGCGTTCAGGAGACCGCCGCCCTGCGTTCCGGGGCCGGGGGTGATCTTCGTGAACAGATCCAGATTGATCCCCGACCCGCCCTTCAGGATCAGCATGCCCAGGATCCAGAACAGGACGAACACGGAAACCATGGTCGCGCCGGTGGCGCCGATGCGCAGCAAACGGTCCTGGTAGCGGCGCGAGGCCCGCACGCGGTTCCAGACGGGCTGTCCGGTGGGCGCGGCCTTGAAGGGGGCGTCGGTCATGGCACGTCCTCAGTACTGCTTGACGCGGGAGACCAGGATACGGGCGATCACCAGCACGACGAAGGTCACGAAAAACAGGACGCAGCCCAGCGCGATCAGCGCGCTCATCTGCATGCCGAGCGCCTCGTTGAACTCGCTCGCGATGCGCGATGCGATCGTCGAGCCCGGATCCATGATTGATGCCGACAGCCGGTTGGCATTGCCGATCACGAAGGTCACCGCCATCGTCTCGCCGAGCGCCCGCCCGAGGCCCAGCATGATCGCACCGATGATCGACACGCCCGCCTGCGGCAGCAGCACGTGGCGCACGACCTCCCAGGTGGTGCAGCCGATCCCGTAGGCGCTTTCCCGCAGCACAGTCGGGATCTGGTCGAGCATGTCGCGCGTCAGCGACGCGATGAAGGGCACGATCATGAAGGCGAGGATGATGCCGGCGCTCAGGATGCCGAGCCCTGAGGGCGAGCGCGCATAGAGGATCGTGCCGACGATCGGCATTCCCTCGACAACCTCGCTTACAGGCACCTGAAAATACTGCGCAAAGAGCGGCACGAACACGAAGAGGCCCCACATCCCGTAGATGATGCTGGGCACGGCCGCGAGCAGCTCCACGGCGGTCCCGACGGGACGCTTGAACCAGGCGGGTGCGAGCTGGGTCAGGTAGATCGCGGTGCCGAGTGATAGCGGCACTCCGAGCAGCATTGCGATCAGCGCCGTGGTCAGCGTACCGACAATGGCCGGCAATCCGCCATACTGGTCGTTGATCGTGTCCCACTGCGTCCCGGTGAAGAATTCCAGTCCGAATTCCCGGAAGGCCGGCCAGCCGCCATAGACCATCGAGAGCATGATGCCGAACAGCAGCACCAGCACGAAAACCGCGGAAACCTTGCTCAAGGTCGCGAAAAGCGGGTCGAAGCGGAACGGATTGGCCCGCCGCGTGGCGATATTCGCTGGCTTGTAGGCTGAATCGGGCAGGGCGACCATGGGGTCATTGCTCCGTTGGGACGACGGTCTCGGTCCTCATGGAACCGTCGAGAGGGCCGGGCACAGGCCCGGACCTCTCATCTCGCAGGCGCCGGGAGCGCCCGTTCGAGCCGATCAGTTGGACGCCGGCTGGAAGACCGGCTTGCCGTTGGCATCGACGATGCGTGCCCAGTAGGCGCGCACCCGCTGCTTCACGGCAGCCGGCATCGGCACGTAGATCAGTTCGTCGGCCATCTTGTCGCCGTTGCGGAAGGCCCAGTCGAAGAACTTGAGCGCGGCGGCGGAGGCGGCCGGGTTCTGGGGCTTCTCATACATCAGGATGAAGGTAGCCGACACGATTGGCCAGGCATCCTTGGCGGCCTGGTTGTTCAGCGAGATGCCGAAACCCGGGGCCGCAGTCCAGTCGGCTTCCGCAGCAGCAGCCTGGAAGGACTTGGCATCAGGGTCCGGGAAGTTGCCGGCCTTGTTCTGCACCAGCGCATAGGCAAGGTTGTTCTGCTTGGCATAGGCATATTCGACATAGCCGATTGAATTGGCGATCTGGCGCACGGTGCCGGAGACGCCCTCATTGCCGCGGCCACCCACGCCCACGGGCCACTGCACCGACGTGTTGGTGCCCACCTTGCTCCGCCAATCCTCGGAAACGAGGCTGAGATACTCGGTCCACACGAAGGTCGTGCCCGAACCGTCCGAGCGATACACGACATTGATCGTAGCATCCGGCAGGGCGACGCCCGGGTTCAGCGCCGTGATCTTGGGATCGTTCCAGCGCTTGATGGTGCCGAGGTAAATCTCGGCGAGCAGCGGGCCGGTCAGCTTCAGGCCGCGCTGGCCGATGCCCTGGACGTTGAGGGCCGGCACCACGCCGCCCATGACAGCCGGAAACTGCAGCAGGCCGTCCTTCTCGAGGTCGGCACCCTTCAGCGGCGCATCGGTCGCGCCGAAATCGACGGTCTTGGCGCGGATCTGGCGGATGCCGCCGCCCGAGCCGATGGACTGGTAGTTGAGGCCGATCCCGGTCTCCTTCTTGTAGGCTTCGGCCCACTTCGAATAGATCGGGAACGGGAAGGTCGCGCCGGCGCCGGTGATGTCGGCGGCGTTCGCCACGGACACCGTGGCCAACATGCCGGTCGCCAGCACGGCGGCAAATGTCTTTGCCACGCGGTTCATGAAGCTCACGTCAAATCTCCCGCTCGAGCGCGGCGAACATGTCGAAGACCGTTTGGCCCCGGTCGCTGCGCGCTGTGATGCAACCGTCCGACCAGTCGCGCCCTTCCTTTATGAACCGTTGATGACAGGCAGATGACATCGCGCATGAATGGCCGCAAGCGACCGGAGATTGCGTCCCTCCTCCTTCCGTTGAGCCTCACACCCCGGCCAACGGGACGCTCACGCGAAAAACCGAGCCTTCGCCGGGCTTCGAGCGGATGTCGAGCCGCCCGCGATGGCGTGTCGCGATATGCTTGACGATGGCAAGCCCGAGCCCCGTGCCGCCGCGCGCCCGGCTGTCGCCCGCATCCACCCGGTAGAAGCGCTCGGTCAGGCGCGGCAGGTGCTCCTGCGCGATCCCGCGACCATGATCGCGCACCTCGAATGTCGCCTGGCCCTCCGCCACATCGATCCGCACCTCGACCGGCCCGCTGTCGCCCCCATACTTGATCGCGTTTTCCACAAGATTCTCGATGAGCCGCAGCAGCTCGTCCCGGTCTCCGGCGATGGTGACGGGATCGACCGGTGCCTCGAACGTGACGGTCACGCCGGCATCGCGCGCGATGACGCCCAGAGCCTCCAGTCCCTCGCGCGCCAGGGCGACGAGATCAACCCGGGCGGTCGGCGCCACATGCGTGCGGCTCTCGATGCGCGAGAGCGAGAGCAGGTCGTCGATCAGCCGCGCCATGCGCTGCGCCTGCTCGCGCATGACGGCCAGGAACCGCATCCTTGCGGCCGGATCGTCGCGGGCCGGCCCTTCCAGCGTCTCGATGAAACCGAGCAGCGCGGCCAGAGGCGTCCGCAGCTCGTGGCTGGCATTGGCCACGAAATCCACCCGCATCCGCTCGAGCCGTCGCGCCTCCGTCAGGTCGCGGAAGGTGAGCAGGACGCCCGCCCGCCCGATGGGGCTGACATGGACGAGAAAGGCGCGGTCGTCCGGCACCCGCCGCGTGAAGTCGATGCTGTCGGATGCACCACGCGAGAGCGCGCCCATCACGACCGACAGCACGGCAGGGTCGCGCACCGTCAGCGACAGCGGATCATCGGCCTTCAGGCCTGGGAAAAGGGCCCGCGCCTGCGCGTTGTGAGCGAGCACGACGGCATCGCCATCGACCGCGACGGCCGGATCGGCAAGGCCGTCCAGCACGGCTCGCAGCGTTGCCTCATGAAGATCGGGGGACGTTTCTGGCGGCATGGCCGTAGCCTCGTGCGCTGGCATCGTCGTCGGGCTCAAGATTGCACCTTTTGCCGGCGCTCGATACCGTATCGGCAGCGAGGCTGTCCCATGGTCAAGAAACGTTCCTCAATGGCCGACCCTGCGCCTGAGGCGCAAGCCGCCGGTTCAGGTGGCGCAAAAGCCAATGCCGCCGGTTCAGGCGGCGGAAAAGCTCATGCTGCCGGTTCAGGCGGCAGCAAGGCGCGCAAGAAGGGGTCCCACAGGCCCTTCGATGCGCCCCCCGATCTCGGCGGCTGCGATTTCCGCGTCGATACCCTGCCGGAAACCATCCAGTCGCGCGCGATGCGCAGCGGTGGTTTTCCCTATGACGGCAAGCTTTCGCGAAAGCGCTATGACGAGGAGATGTTCGCTCTGCAGATCGAGCTGCAGAAGCTGCTTCGGTACCTTCAGGCCCAGGGC
>JBIPLL010000059.1:0-9506 GCA_044368425.1 Beijerinckiaceae bacterium | reverse complement strand
TCGCCTTCCAGCATGCCGGCATCCAGCCTGACGGTCTGATCATCGGCAAGGCGCTTGGCGGCGGCATCTATCCCGTTTCGGCCTTCGTTGGCACGCGAGAGGTCATGGACCTGTTCAATCCCGGCTCGCACGGCTCGACCTTCGGCGGCAATGCGCTCGCAGCGGCCATCGGTCTCGAGGCGCTGAAGGTGCTCGAGGAGGAGGGCCTGATCGAGAACAGCCGCGTCCTTGGCGCGCATATGGCTGATCGGCTGCGGGCCATGCGCCGCAATGTCATGACCGAGGTGCGAGGCAAGGGCCTGTGGGTCGGCGTCGAGATCGCGCCGGAGGTGATCTCCGCCCGCGGCCTGTGCGAGATACTCGCCGATGAAGGCGTGCTGACCAAGGACACGCATGGCACCGTGATCCGCTTTGCGCCGCCCTTGAGCATCACCCGCGACGAACTCGACTGGGGCCTCGATCGTGTCGAGAAGGTTGTCACCAACCTTGTGAACTGAGACTCATCGGATCTCGGGCAGCCTGCCCGTCATTTCGCTTGCACCTCTCGGCCGGATACCGTTGAAAGCCGGGACTTGAGAGGTGACACGATGGCATTTGAGCCCCCCTTGCGCGTGGCGGTCGTTCCCGTCACGCCTTTCCAGCAGAACGCCTCGGTCGTCTGGTGCACGGCCACCAACGAGGCTGCGATTGTCGATCCCGGTGGCGATCTGCCGCGCCTGGTCGCGGCGGTCGCGGAACTGGGCGTGAAGCCCGCGAAAATCCTGCTGACGCATGGCCATATCGACCATGCCGGCGGGGCGGCGGAACTGTCGGCGCATTACAACATCCCCGTCGAGGGACCGCATGAAGCAGATGCCTTCCTGCTCGCGGGCCTTCCCGAGAAAGGGCGGGAATTCGGCATGATGGATGCCCGAGCCCTCGTCCCGGATCGGTATCTGGCCGAGGGCGACGAGGTGGCCCTCGGCGATCTTCGCTTCGCCGTCCTGCATGTCCCGGGACATTCGCCGGGCTCGGTCGTTTTTCACCACGCGCCTTCGCAATTTGCTCTGGTCGGCGACACACTGTTCCAGGGATCGGTCGGCCGCAGCGATTTCCCCTATGGAGACGGCGCGCAGCTCGTCGCCGGCATCAAGGCCAAGCTCTTTCCGCTTGGCGACGACACGCTCGTTCTGCCGGGCCATGGCGGCGCCACGTCGATCGGTGATGAGCGCCGGACCAATCCGTTCCTGCGCTGAAAGTCCGGGCCTTTACAGTGACGCGAGTCGAAGCGGCTCGCGCAGGCGCAGGCGCTGCCCGATGACGCTCCGCAGGGGCTTGGGTTCATAGACGAGCTCGCGCTGCACCTCTTCTGCGTCGCCCATCAGCACCTGCACGCTCTTGCCGAGCCGCGCGATGGCGCTGGGATGGATCTGCTCATTGATCGTCGGCAGCGGCGTGCCGTCAGCGGCGCGCGGCTCATAGACGCGCTCCAGCATGCTCGTCTTGAACCGGACCTGCCCACCAATGACCCGTAATGTCGGCGTCCACTGGTCCGGCAGGAAAAGGCCCTTGCGTGGATCGTGCTGCGGCGCGAGCGGATCGCACCTTGCCTCGTCGGGCAGCATGGCCTGGTCGAGTTCGAGGCCCACGGCCTGCGCCCGGCCTGCCATCCAGCGTAGCGCGATGTCCGAGAGCCCGGCGGAGCGATAGCCGCCGCCGACATTGGCATGCGCGCCGGGAAACCAGACCTGCTCGATGGTGCACCTGTCCGGCACCTCACCGGTCCAGAGCGTCGGCACGAACTCGTCGCGATGCTCGTCAATGGCCAGCGCATGAAAGCCGTTACGCACGATCCGCGACGGGGTCGTGTCGTGGAAGCTGTATCGGCTGGCCATTGCGAAGGGGAGAGGTCCGAGAGGTACGCCAAGTCGCCCGACCGTATCCCAGACGCCGAGACAGCGGATTTCGACATCGAGATGCGATGCTGCGCCGGTCTGCGAGACGAACTCGGCCGGCCGGCGCGGGTTCGCCTCGCGATAATAGGCCCAGGCCGCATGCAGATGGCCCAGCGACTGCCGCTTCAGCAGACCGCAGGCCGACATCATTCCGGCGCAGGATCGGGCCGCATAAGCCCCGCGCGAGAAGCCGAACAGGTAGATCTCGTCGCCGGGCTGGTAGTTCTGCGCCAGAAAGCGATATCCGGCCTGGATCGTGTCCTCGATGCCGAAGCCGGTCGCGCCACCATAGGCGCGCGCCAGCCTCGAGCCCGCGGTGCCTACGCCCCGCAGATAAAGAACCACCTGCTGCGTGCCGCTTCGGGTATTGGTGCCGTGGATCGCCTGCGCGCTGCGCGCGACATTCGTCTCGCCATCGCCGTCATCGGCATCGTTCCACGTGCCGTCGAAACAGACGATCACCCGCTTCATCACCATCTCCGCAATCCCGCTTCAGAAATTGAAACAGAGTTGCAGAATGAGCCCCGGGCGACAAGCGGTGAGAGCGATCAGACGTCCACGCTGGCCGACAGCGCATTGTCCTGGATGAATTCGCGCCGGGGTTCGACCACGTCGCCCATCAGGCGCGTGAAGATGTCGTTGGCTTCGTCGAGTTCCTTGACGCGGACCTGCATGAGCGAACGGACATTGCGGTCGAGCGTCGTTTCCCAGAGCTGCTCGGGGTTCATCTCGCCCAGCCCTTTATAGCGCTGCAGCGCCAGCCCCTTGCGGCCGAAGGTCGTGACCGCCTCGAACAGCCCTTGCGGGCCATGTATGAGCGTCTCGTCCTGCTTGCGCAGGAGGAGACCGGGATCGGCATAGACCTCGTGCAGGCTGTCGGTGAACTGGTCGAGCTTGCGCCCCTCCACCGAGCCGATGAGTGCGGCATCGATCGCAGCCACCTGTTTGACGCCGCGCACAACGCGGCTGAAACGATAGCCGCCGGCTTCCGCCGTGCCTTCCCAGCCGCGCTCCGTCTCCTCGCTGATCGCATCGAGCCGGCGCGCAACCTCGATCGCGGCAGCCCGTGCGGCCTCGGGATCATCGGCAATGCTGGCCCGCAAGGCGCCGCCGATGGTGGCCTGCTCCACGACAGAGCGGTCATAGCGGCTGTGCAGGCCGGACAGAACCTGCCGCACCTGGCGGGCATCCTCGACAAGCTGGCGCAGATCCGCCCCGCCGCGTTCCGCCCCGTCGCCCGTGCGCAATGTGCAGCCGTCAAGGCCGGCATCGATGAGATAGTCCTCAAGCGCACGCTCGTCCTTCACATAGACGGACGACTTGCCGCGCGTGACCCGGTAGAGCGGCGGCTGGGCGATATAGAGATGCCCGCGCTCGATCAGCTCCGGCATCTGCCGGTAGAAGAAGGTGAGCAGCAGCGTGCGGATATGGGCGCCGTCCACGTCGGCGTCCGTCATGATGATGATCTTGTGGTAGCGCAGCTTGTCCGGGTTGAAATCGTGCGCGCTGCCCTGCCGCCCGATTCCGGCGCCGAGCGCCGTGATCAGCGTGCCGATCTCCTGGCTCGACAGCATCTTGTCGAGCCGTGCGCGCTCGACGTTCAGGATCTTGCCGCGCAGCGGCAGCACGGCCTGGTACTCGCGCACGCGGCCCTGCTTGGCGGAGCCACCGGCCGAATCGCCCTCGACGAGGAAGAGCTCGGCCTTGGCCGGATCGCGCTCCTGGCAATCGGCGAGCTTGCCCGGCAGCGATGTGACGCCCAGCGCATCCTTGCGCGTGATGTCGCGCGCCTTGCGGGCGGCCTCGCGCGCTGCAGCCGCCATCACGACCTTGCCGACAATGGCCTTGCCCTCGGTCGGGTTCTCTTCAAGCCAGGTCGACAAAGCCTCGTTCATCACGCCTTCGACGACGGACTTCACCTCCGAGGAGACGAGCTTGTCCTTTGTCTGGGAGGAGAACTTCGGATCGGGCACCTTCACCGAGATGATGGCGGTCAGGCCCTCGCGGCAATCGTCGCCGATAAGCTGGACCTTTTCCTTCTTGGTCAGGCCCGAGCTTTCGGCATAGCCCACGACCTGCCGCGTCAGCGCGCCGCGAAAGCCGGCCAGATGCGTGCCGCCGTCGCGCTGGGGAATATTGTTGGTGAAGGCCAGCACGTTCTCGTGGAAGCTGTCGTTCCACCACAGGGCGGCTTCCACCTGGATGCCGTCGCGCATGCCGTTGAAAACGACGGGCTTGGAGATCAACGGCGACTTGGCGCGGTCGAGATGGCGCACAAAGGCCTCGATCCCGCCATCGTAAGACATCTCCTCGCGCTTCACTTCGGCGTGGCGCTTGTCGGTAAGGACGATGCGGACGCCCGAATTCAGGAAGGCGAGTTCGCGCAGCCGGTGCTCGAGCGTCTTGAAGTCGTATTCCACCATCGTGAACGTGTCGGTCGAGGCGAGAAACGTCACCTCCGTCCCGCGCCGTCCCTCGGACGGGCCGACGACCTTCAGCGGCGCCACGGGGTCGCCATGCACGAATTCGAGCAGATGCTCGAAGCCGTCGCGCCAGACGCGCAGGATCAGCTTGCTCGACAATGCGTTGACGACGGAGACGCCGACGCCGTGCAGGCCGCCGGAGACCTTGTAGGCATTGCCCTCGGTCGTGTTCTCGAACTTTCCGCCGGCATGCAGCTGGGTCATGATGACCTCTGCCGCCGAAACGCCTTCCTCGGGATGGATATCGGTCGGGATGCCGCGCCCGTCATCGGCGACAGTCACCGAGCCGTCAGCGTTCAGCGTCACGGAAACATGCGTGGCATGACCCGCCAGCGCCTCGTCGATCGAATTGTCGACGACCTCGTAGACCATGTGATGCAGGCCGGAACCGTCATCGGTGTCGCCGATATACATGCCGGGCCGCTTGCGCACCGCGTCGAGGCCCTTGAGCACCTTGATGGAGCTCGCGCCATAGGACGAGGATTGGATCTCGCGGGCTGCTTCGGCCATGGTCATTCCTTCTGGGCCTTGCCGCGAGGCGAACCTGCGGCAGGCGGGATCTGCGACGGTGGACTTTCGCGCGGGCTCCGGAAGCCGTTTCCGGGAAGGTCGGAGACGGCTTCGCGGGTGGCGTGATTCGGTTGCGCCAATCTAGCTCGCCAGCCTCTCCGGCGCATGTGCAAAACGCGCCGAAAATCCTTTATCCACGACCAGTTAGCCTTTTTCGAGGCGAGCCGGAAGGCGACGATTCGAAATCGCTGATGGCATCGAGGAAAACCTCGCCATAGCTCTCGAGCTTGCGCTCTCCGATGCCCCCGATCCGCCGCATCTGGGCAAGCGTTGCGGGGCGCTCTCGCGCCATCTCGATCAGCGTCCGGTCGGGGAAGATCATATAGGCGGCAACACCCTCGTCGCGGGCAAGCGCAGAGCGCAGCGCCCGCAGGTGCTCGAACATCGCGGCTTCGTCCTCGGACAGGCCGTCGAGCCTGTTCTCGGAGCGGCCGGAATAGCCGGGGCTGGCCGCATGCCGGGGCGCGGGCGGCGCCTCGCGCAGCGTCACGGCTTCCTCGCCCTTCAGGATCGCGACCCCGCGTTGAGTTAGCCGAAACGTGCGCGGCAGGTCGTCGGGCTGGGCGATGGCATGGCCGACAAAGAGCTGGCGGATGATCTCGCCCCAGTCGCGGCGCGAGCGGTCGCGCCCGACGCCGAATGTGCGCAACTGGTCGTGCCCGTTGCGTTTGAGGTCGGCGCTGGCTTGCCCGGTCAGGAGATCGCAGAGATAGCCCGCCCCGAAGCGCTCGCCCGTGCGTGCTATCGCTGACAGAACCTTCTGGGCCTCGATCGTGCCATCATAGCTGCGTGCCGCACGGTCGCAGGTCATGCAGGTGGCGCAGGCCTCGCGCGCCTCGCCGAAATAGGACAGGAGCATCTGCCGCCGGCAGCCCGTCGTCTCGCAATAGGCGATCATCGCGTCGAGCCGTCGGTGCTCGATCCCGCGCCGCTCGGGCGTCAGCTCCTTGCCGTCGATGAGGCGCCGGCGCAGCGCGATGTCCTCGAGCCCGTGCAGGAGAAGCGTGGCGGCAGGCAATCCGTCGCGCCCGGCCCGGCCGATCTCCTGATAATAGCTTTCGATCGAGCCCGGCATGTCGGCATGGACGACGAAGCGCACATCCGGCTTGTTGATCCCCATGCCGAAGGCGATGGTCGCGACCATCACGATGCCGTCCTCGGCCAGGAACCGGTCCTGATTGCGGTTGCGCAGCCCCTGCTCAAGCCCGGCATGATAGGCCAGCGCCTTGATCCCCCGGCCCTGAAGGTGCTCGGCGAGCTGTTCGGTCTTGTCGCGCGAATGGCAATAGACGATGCCGCTCTCGCCCTTGTGGCGCCCGAGAAAGCCCTCGATCTGCCGGCGCGGCTCCTGTTTCAGCCGCACATCGAGCGAAAGATTTGGCCGGTCGAACGAGTGCAGCACGAGCCGTGGCGGCTGGCGGAACAGCCTCTTGACGATGTCGTCGCGCGTCGCCTTGTCGGCTGTCGCGGTCAGCGCCATCACGGGCACATTGCCCAGTGCCTCGCGCACCGGACCCAGAGCAAGATAATCGGGACGGAAATCGTGGCCCCATTGCGAGACGCAATGCGCCTCGTCGATGGCGAGCCGCGCGGTGCCCGCCTCCCGCAGCCGCGTGGCAAGCCCGTCCATCACGAGCCGCTCCGGCGCCACGAAGATCAGCCGCAGGGTTCCCTCGCGCAGCTTGCGCCATGTGGCCCGGTTCTCGTCGTCGCTCGCCAGCGAATTGAGGCTCGCGGCCTCGACGCCCACAGCCGCAAGCTGGCCGACCTGGTCGCGCATCAGCGCGATCAGGGGCGACACAACCACGGTCAGCCGCTCGTCGACGAGAGCGGGCAGCTGGTAGCAGATCGACTTGCCCGAGCCCGTCGGCATCACGGCGAGCACGTCCTCGCCGCGCAGCGCGGCCGCGACCACCTCGGCCTGTCCGGGGCGAAACGTGTCATAGCCGAAAACGGATTTCAGGAGGGCGCGGGCGCGTGCGGGAACGGCGGTCGTTGCGGCAGTCATGGCGGCGTTGATGGCAGCGGTCATGGCATGAAGCCATGCCTGAATCGCGCCCGGGAGGCGAGCCCCACAATGCAGGGCAACCGGGGATGCCGTCATTTGACCGGTGACGCCCGCTGCGCTAGACGCCCGTGATGGCACGCATGTCCGAAATGGCGATCCTGCGCCGGGTGCTGATTGCGCTCGTCGCCGCCTATGCGCTGATTGCGCAAGGCGTGCTTGGTGCGGCTGCCCATGCCGGAATGCTCGCGGGCAATCCGGGCAGCGCGGGCGATCCCGCCCATGTCTTCTGCCTGCCGGCAGGCGGGCCGTCGTCATCTGTCTCGCACGGCAGTCACGAGACGCCGCAGAACGGCGCCAGCCATCTGCCCGATTGCTGCATGGCCGGTTGCTCCGGCACGGCCAGCGCCCTGCCGGCTCCCGTCGGCGCATCGGTCGCAATGCCGGTCGCCACCGGCTCCCTGCGCGCGCCGATGGCGCAGGATGCTCTGCCTGATCTAAGCCGGCCGCATGAACGCCCGCTCGTGAGAGGTCCGCCCGTCACTGCCTGAACGCGCAACCGTTCCTGCAGTCTCGGAGATCCGTCATGACACATCCGTTCATCCGCGCGGCCGTCGCCGCCGCTTCCCTTGCCGCGTCCACCGGTCTGGCGACCGCTCATGTCACATTCGAAGGCCGGGAGGTCGCGCCCGCCAGCACGCAGCGCTTTGTCCTGCGCGTGCCGCATGGCTGCGATGGCCAGCCGACCCGCACCCTGCGCGTGACCATTCCCGAAGGAGTGGTGCAGGTGAAACCCATGCCAAAGGCAGGCTGGACACTGACCGCGACGCCCGCCCCGCTGACGCGACCGTCCAAGGTGGGCTCGGCCATGATCACGGAAGGCGTGCGCGAACTCGTCTGGTCGGGCGGCGATCTGCCGGACGGCTTCTATGACGAATTCGTCTTCCGGGCCCGCATTGCCGATGATGTGGCGCCCGGCACGCGCCTCTTCTTCCCGGCGGTGCAGGACTGTCCGGCCGGGCAGGCGGCCTGGACACAGCTTCCGGCAGAGGGTCAGGACCCCCACAGCCTCAAGATGCCGGCTCCCATGGTCCGGCTCGCCCAGTCCCAGCCCCAGCCGCGGGCCGAGGCTCCGGCCCACGCCACTCCCGTGTACCGCGCCGGCTCGCTGCGCATCGAGCAGCCCTGGGCACGCGCCACGCCGACCGGCGCCAGGGTCGCCGGCGGCTATCTGCGCATCACCAATGAAGGCAAGACGGCCGACCGTCTCATTGGCGGCTCATTCCCGCTGGCCGGCCGTGTCGAGATCCACGAAATGACCATGATTGGCGGCATCATGCGCATGCGCCCGCTCGATCCCGGCCTCGACATCGCGCCCGGCGCGAGCGTCGAGCTGAAGCCCGGCGGCTATCACATCATGTTCATGGACCTGAAGGACGGCCTCAAGGCGGGCCAGAGCGTCACCGGCACTCTGGTTTTCGAGAAGGCAGGGACAGTCGAAGTGACCTTCACGATTGCCCCGATCGGTGCCCAGACACCCGGCGCTCCCGCCGGTGGCCATAGCCACCACTGACCGGGGCAGTCGCGATGGCCGTTCGGCAAGACAGGCCATGGCTGCGCCGCGTATTCGGGATCGGGGGAGGCGTGCTCGCCTTCCTCGTTCTCGCGCTCGTCGTTGGTCACTGGCAGCGCTCCCGGACCCCTGAGACCGTCGCGGCGCCGACGCCGGCACCTGATCTCGCGCGGCTCGGCGGCCCCTTCGCTCTCGTCGACCAGACCGGGCGGCGCGTGACGCAGGATGATCTGCGCGGCCGGCCAAGCCTCGTCGTCTTCGGCTTCACCCATTGCCCGGATGTCTGCCCGACGACGCTGGCCGCGATCACGCGCTGGCTGGAGCGTCTCGCCGCGCGTGGCGACAGGCTCCAGCCATTCTTCGTCACCATCGACCCGCAGCGCGATACCCGCGAATTGCTGGCCCTCTATCTCGATGCATTCGACCCGCGCATCCGGGCCCTGACAGGGCCGCCCGAGGCGATCGAGGCCATGGCGACGGCCTGGCGGGTGACGGTGCGCCGCATCGATCTGGGGCAGGGGGCCTTCACCTATGACCACACGACAGCGATCTTCGTGCTCGATGCGGCGGGCAAGGTCGTGACATTGATCGACCCGCATGAATCCGACGAGATGGCGCTGGCCAAGATCGGGCGCGTCCTGCCGAAATAGGCTCAGCGGGCGGCAACCGCGACGGCCGCACCGGCCATGACCGCTCCGGTCCCGCGATTGATCAGGCGCATCGCGCGCGGACTGGCGACGAAACGCCGCGCCCGCTCCGCCATCAGCGCGCAGGAGAGCATGCAGGTGGTGATGACGGCGATCAGCACGGCACCCACCTCGGCGAAGATCAAGGGCGTCATCGCGTCGAGCGCCACGACATTGGGCAGGATCGCAACAAAGAAGATCATCGCCTTGGGATTGCCCATCGTCAGCGCCAGCCCGCCCAGATAGGCCCGCAGG
>JBIPLL010000700.1:0-9624 GCA_044368425.1 Beijerinckiaceae bacterium | reverse complement strand
GATTGCAAAGATAAACGTCTGCGGTTCGTACGTTGCTTTCTTTAGCTGTCGTTCGTTCCAATGGATCAGGAAGAACGCTGGCACATTGAACGCGGCCCTGTTCCGCATGTGCCGAAGCTGTCGTGTCTTTGGTGCTCTGGTGTCCTGCCGGTATGGCCCCAGCGCGAAGCTTGATCCACTGCAGACTTTGGCGTCGAACATGAACTGGTGCCCGGATACGGACACGCCTTCGAAGTCCGGATAGCTTTGGATCGGCATCCACTTTCCGTCAGCGAACACGCCCTGCACGCCGTATTCGCTGACGGTAGCGATCCCGATCTTTTTGTACTCACCGCACCGATCTTTGCAGATGGCCTGAAATTCTCGGCCGGTGAGCGATTCATTCTGATACTGGCTCATGCGATTGCCCAGAGTTCAACAGACTTGCAAATGACTGAGTGAATTTCCTTGCGATCGATGATCACTTCGTACGTCTCAACGCACGTTGCGAACCCTCCGGCGAGTCCGGATCGTTCCCGCAGTCGTGGTGCCAGCTTTGTGACGTCCACGTCACCGGTCAATTGCACGGTCCAGATCGTGCCGTCCGCCCCGTAGTCAACGACTTCCAGGTGTGGCCGATCTTCCCAGCACTTTGCGGCTGCAATGTCGTCCTGCAGGATGTTTTTGATTTCGTTAGCGTTTTCTGGAATCATTTTCTTTGCTCCCGTCCCGGCTGTTTAATGTGCGTGGTTCAGTCAGGGAAACGCAAAAGTCAGCAAGTCGGATCAATGAAATTTGAAATTGATTCTCGTGCTGCCCTGATGAACGTCGCGGCCAGTTCCGGCACTATGGCGTTTCCGTATCCCCTGATACGTCCTTTTCTGTTTGCGCGTGCGTCGCTGACGATTCGTTTAGCCTCTGCTGGACTGTGGCCCAACTGCTGAAGCCTGGCGACGACGTGTGCCACGCTGGCGGGTATCCCATGATCCACCGGCTCAACTCCGGCGCCAATACGCCTGCTCTTTCCGTCCCCGCTTGTGACGATTCTGAAGTCATACCATGGACCTGTCTCGGAAGCTGGTCTGTTCTGCTGCGGATTTTTCCGTCTGCTTTCACTCTTTGCGTCGCCATTCCCGGCGAGTCCTTCCAGTCGCGTGCACATGGCGTCGCCCACGGATGCACGGCACCATCGAGCGAATTCGGATTGCGTGTCTGTGTTCCAGGCAACCCAGTAGAGTCGCTGTCGCTTGTGCGGCGCGGCGACGCTGCAAGCTGGCAGATCTGCCGCTGCGACGGCATAGTCAAGTTCCTCCAGATCCAGCGAAACTCCATCGATCCAGTCGCGTCCGTCATGGCTTGCAGATTGCTCACCAAAGATTGCTGCAGGTTTGCACTCGCTGATGAGTGGATAGAATTCCGGCCACATGTGCCGTTCGTCGCTCGCACCGTGGCGCTTTCCGGCACTCGATACTGGCTGACACGGCAGTGATGCGGACCAGACCCCGGAAACTCCTGTGAGTCCGGCGATCCGGAACGCTTTTGCCCAGCCTGCAATTCCTGCGAAGAAATGGCAGTGTCGATATCCCAGAACGTCTGCTGCCGAAATTTCCGTGACTGACCGATCGTCGACCCGTCCATCGTCTATGACTCCATCACGAATCAGGTTCCGCATCCATTCGACGGCAAACGGATCATTGTCGTTGTAAAACGAACTCATGCTACTTGACCGCCTTGAGCGCTTTCATCAGATACGGATCAATGTCTTTCATGTTGTTGATTGCCCACTTGATGTAGTCGCGCGGCGTGTCTTGAAAGCGAATGCCCATGTGCTTTCCGAATGGCCAGACTTTTGGAACTCTTGCCGTCTCTGAAAGCGAGTGCAGACTTTTCATTGAGGACACTTTCGACTCCTGCCAGATGCGCTGGAATATACTGGCGAGAATCTTCACGTCTGCATCTGCGGCGTGCGCGTGCTTGATCACCGCAATCGTGTCGCCGTTGATCCCATTCAATTCCAGGTACAGCGCGGAAAGCTTGTGGCTCTTGAACTGCGGCCAGAGATACCGGCTCAATGCGAGCGTGCAAATTCTCTTCGCGGCCATGTCCCCGATGACTTCACAATCGAAGTCCACATTATGGCCGATGACATATTCCGGCTGTCCGACGTTGGCTTCGAGTGATGGCCTGCATCCCTTGAGTGATTCAGGATCGATATGGTGCACGGCGACCGTTGCCGCGTCGCATGGTGCTTTTGGTTCGAACCGTTCGACGGATGGATCTTCAATCGTCACGCCCGTATCACTCACGTGAACCGCTGCCATGGCGAGTTCGATGCACTCTTTGGCATCGAGTGAATTGACTTCAGTGTCGAACAGAATTGCAGTAGTCATTAGCCCCCCTCGAACTATCTGTCTCGGAATAAATCATCAACATCAACATCAACCGGAATTTCAGATCTCGAAACGAATCGAGTCTGCTCGCTCTTGTATCCGACTTCGACGGAACACGTTGGCCCGTTTCTCTGCTTCGCGATGATCACTTCGGCCAGTCCCTTTTTGTCATCAGGGAAATAGACTTCATGACGATACAGAAACAGTACGACGTCGGCATCCTGTTCGATCGACCCGGACATACTCAGGTCTGACAACTGTGGCCGCTTGTTGTCGCGGTGTTCCAGCTTTCGATTCAACTGCGCCAACATCACGATCGGTATTCTCAGTTCTTTGGCCAGCAGCTTTATGCGTCGCGTTGCGATTGAATACTTTATCGTCGCGTCGTGTCCCGTGTGATGCACTTCGATCAGTCCCAGATAATCGATGACCACGAAGCGAACGCCCTTGCGGCGATGTGACAACCGAATGGACGCGATGATCGAATCCAGATCAAACTTTCGGTCCTCGACATAGATCGGCTTTGCGGCGAGTTGATTCAGCCTTTCAACGCTCACCCGTTCGATACGCGCGGCGATATCTTCACCGTCCATTTCCAATGGAATGAACAGTGACGGAATTTCCTGATCGGCTGCGGCCTCAATCAATCCCGTTCCGAACGCGGTTTTCCCCATGGCAGGACGTGCGCCCACAATGATCAACTGCGTCGGCCGGAATCCGCCCTCTGTGTCATTGAGCGCCTTCAGTTTATTGTCCACGTCCGCCAGTCCTGTTGACTGCGGTGGAAGTGGATTCTGTTGTCTGACTCGATGGCTTGTCACGACTTCAGCGAACGACCTGACTTCGTCTGTTCCCTGGCCGACACTGTGTTCGATTTCTCTGATCGTTAAATTCGCCGCGTCGCCGATTTCAATGGTTCGATCGTAGGCCATCTTGATTGCGTTTCGCGCTGCGACAATGACCTGCCTGCGCATCTCATGCTGCTGGACGATCTTCGCGTAATATCGCACGTGCGTCGCATGCGGAACGAACTCGATGACTTGAACCAGATACTGAACCCCTCCCGTCGACTCCAGCACTCCATGCCGCATCAA
The DNA here is from genome assembly GCA_044368425.1 of Beijerinckiaceae bacterium. Classification (GTDB taxonomy): domain Bacteria; phylum Pseudomonadota; class Alphaproteobacteria; order Rhizobiales; family Beijerinckiaceae; genus JBIPLL01. The sequence continues at coordinate 6,161 of JBIPLL010000700.1, read as the reverse complement.
TCTGTCTGCGATCGTGACCGGATCAATCGCTGGACAATTTTCGTCGTACAGTTCGCGGATTGCGCGAAACATTTGCTGGTGTGGAATCAGATAGAAACTGTTCTGCGTGAGCATCCCAGCGATCTCATCAATGCACGATGGCATCAACATCACGCTTCCCAGCACACTGCGTTCTGCATCGGCATCGTGCGGCGGTAGCTGGATATCTGACATTGAGTCCATTCGTTCAGCACTTTCGATAGGTTGGCCACGACATCGGTATCAGCACGGCACCGTGCCAAAGTCGATCGACAGTTCTTTCCCCGATTGTTTTGCTCAACTCTGTTCGGCTCATCTTGTTTGTACTGATGACCGTTGGAAGCAATTCGGAGTATCTGTAGTCGATCAGTTCCAGCAGAGCGCGTTCCTCGAAGTCCGTTGCTGGCTTCATTGAATTCGGCTCAATATCGCTGATGACCAGCAGATCCGTTTTCCGGATTTCTTCTGGTACGTCAATCGCGTTTTCGAGCATGCTCCTGCGGCACTCATTGCAGAGTACGCTGCCGCGTGTGTATCGCACTGACATTCCGAACGACAACGCGGCTCGAACGACACTGACAGACAGATGATCCTTTCCGGTGCCGCACGACCCCATGAAAACCAGATTCGCGCCGGACCGTGGATCTGTCTTCAGCTTTCTGGTGTATTCCATCGTGTCAGCAAGCGCCGTTTGCCGAAGCCCAGCGAACTCATCCTGGCCCACGTCGAAGTTTTTGAACCAGCAGTTTGCGAATCGACGGCCTACCAGGCGCAGCATCAGATCATAGCCGCGAAACGGCTCTGACGTTTCTTCCATCATGGATTTCCTTTCCGCGCCCCGCATCGCGGGGCGCTACGTGTGTTGGCCACAATGACGCATACGCTATTTGTTAAGCGCTGCCCGTGCCTCTTCTGGCGTTGGAACTCGGCCTGTGTTCAGCCGTCCGTGCACACTCCTGTCAGGCACGTTGGCGCCCTTCGTTGGAACGTTTGGAATCCTTCGTCCGTTCGGTTTCGCTGTGCCGCCTGCTGGCCTCACATAATCCGCTGGCGGATGCGCTGGCGCTCGGCCTGCCCAGTCCGTTTCTGCGAGTTCTCGAAACACCGGTATTCCGTGCCACGGTCGCTGCATGGCGTTTGTCAGGATCTCAACACACTGCTCATTGTCGAAGTGTTTCAGAATGTTTATCTGACGTTTTTGCGTTTCGACTGATACCGGTTTCTTTTGTCGTGCCTTCGCATCAAGCCATTCGTTCCAGGCACTCTTGAAATCATCGTTGTCCAGATGTTCCGGATACTGCGTTTCGATCAACACCGGTCCTTCCTTAGACTCAAGCGCCGCATGGCGTGCGAGTCTTTGCATGGCTGAGAGTGTCGCCTTTTTGAGACTGCGCCCAGCGTTACGCCGTCCATTGACTTCCCATTCCTCGAAGCCAACAAGCTGATCGACGCGGCGTCTGATTTCTTTCTGCACCGTTTCGCAAGCCAGCACGTGATCGTCCGGAAGCTTCGGCAGATAGTCTGACGCCTTTGTGACTGTCGTTGATTTGTACGTGTCACCGAGTACCGTGATGAGTTTCTTCTTTTCCATGGCACCCTGAGAATCAACCAGTTTCATCACCTGCACCATTGCAGCTTCTGCGTCCTCTGGCGGTGTGGCGAATTCCTTATGCTGATCGGCCAGTGCTGTGCAGACTTTTTTCTTTTCGCGATCGCTCAAGGATTCAATGAGTGACGCAATCTTCAGCAGTACGCCTTCAGCGTCCTTCACTGTGACCACGCTTCCGTATTTTTCTGCCAGCGCTTTCTCCGCGCCGCTTCGTTCTGATCTCGGCATTTCCGCGACGAGTTGCTCCACGTACGGCACAACGCCCTCTGAGTTCATCAGATCTGACGTCTCACGTTCAAGCCGTACTGTGCTCCCCATGGCCTCACCGATACGTCGATGCACTTCATCGCGCAATGGCCCCGGCGCTTTTGCGACAAACGTCGACACTTTCTTCATGAAGGATTCGACGTTCTTTTTAACGTCGTATGCCGCTTCGCTGACCGGCTGTTTTTTTTCCTCCAGTTTGTCCATCTCAGCTTTCAGCGCGGCCGCTTGCTCTTCCTTTGGTAGTGCGGCGATTTTCGCTGCCACTTTCGCAGCCAGCACGCCAGATTCAACAGCCTTAATCACTGCCGGAATTCCGTCTCGCATCACAATGCCGGTTCTTTTCATTGTACTTTCTGAAACACCGGCTTCCTTCGCATGGTCTGCTAAAGACTTTGTACCGTCTTTGTCACGGTGTTTGCCTTTTTTTAGCTCGACAATGGTCATGTTTACGGCCGCGTTTTCATCAGTCGCAACAAAGGCATTCCCTTTTTTTTCTGCTGCTTTTGTGTCATCCTCTGTCAATAACTCCCGATTTTGTTCATCATGGGTCCGTGGACCTATGATGACTTGCGGCTCAGCTTCAGCATTTTCGGCGACGACAGGACGACCATAAAGCTTGATATACAACAACGCCCGCTGTGCCGGATCAAGGTGACGACGTCGAAGATTCCTGACTTCGGCCAATTCCACATCCTCATCCATGGGCGAGTATTTGAATTCCGGATCAATGTCCTGCGCCAGAACAGCGAGCATGCGATTTCGTCCGTCGACGATTTCATCACTCGCATTCATTTCAATTTTGTCGATCAATCCATGAATGGCCACACTCTCTTGGAGTTCAGCAAACTCCTGGTCAGTCATCCACGGCATCTTCGACGCGCATTCGGCGACCGGATAACCGCCGATTTCCTCACGTCCCTCGACGACTTTCATGTATCGTTTTTTTGCATCTTCAATCAAAACTATCTGGACCTTTGCCATGACGCATCACCTAAATGAAAACATAGTCTTTGCTGGATGAAACCGGCGAACCGTTTTGGCTTGCCAGATACTGCTGATTCGGACCGTCTTCCTGCGGCCTTACAAAGTTTGCTGCAACAATCCGTGCACTCAAGGCATTAGCTTCCGCCTTTGACAACACGGAAGCGTCGTAACCACACGCATGAATCCTTCGTGACTGTGGATACGGCGCATGTGTTTCCGCTCTGGCCCTCAGGAATCTGGCCAGATAGACCCGCTGCGAACTCGTGAGAATACCGATCTCACGCGGCGGCACGTGACACTCTCGCAGGTAACGTTCGGACGCATCCATCGTTCTTCCATAGGTGTCATTCTTTGGCACTTCTCTATCGGCAATTTTCTTGTCAATTTTGAGTACGTCAAACGGATGAAACACGGCGCCCATAATCCAGGCTTGTTCTCTGGATCTTTCAATTTTCTTGTATCTCTCCCGTGCCGCCTCTTTCTCTTCGTGTGGCGTCAGCTTCCTGCGGCGATGTGCGACGATGTTTTTGGCTTCCTGCACAATCGATCGCATGTCAGCGTTGTCCTGACCGCTGGCCAGCTTGATTGCTACCTTGCGCATTTCGTCGTCGAAGTCCCCGGCCAACAGATCACCCGCAAAGCACATCGCTGCGGAGTGCTCGTCCATCTGGCCAACGAAGTCGATCACCGTGAAATGCGGCTTCTCAGACTCCGCAATCTGTCTGCGGCGCTCTTCCGGCGTTGTGCCGGTCAGATCCACCACCGCCCTCGACCCTCGCCCCACACGCTGCATGAAACGCCCTGTCGATCGAATTGGCGCGGCCATCGAAACGACTTCAATTCCTGGAACGTCAACACCTTCCTCGATCAGTCCGCAATTGCAGATGAACTGGATTTTCCGATCACTGAATTGACTCAGCCGATCGCGGCGAATGAATCGCGGCAGTTTGCCATCGACGTGCATCGCGCGTTCGCCCAGCGATTTCAGATACTCGCAGATCTGTTGTGACTGCTGCACCGTCCGCGCGAACAGCACTGTCTGACGCCCGTCTGCAATCGCGATTGTCTTCTTTGCCACGTGTTCGATGACTGCGCGTTTCTCGATCTCTTTGCGAAGTTCTTTCGTGCTGTACTCAGCGTTGCCTCTGAACTGTCGCAGGTCCATATCGTGGCACGTCACGACGCGCGATTTGAATGGCACCAGCCACCCCAGATCGACGGCATCGAGAAACGACATTTGATAAGGCACGGTTTCATAGACCATGCCCGCCGCTTTTCCGTCCGCTCGTTCCGGTGTCGCGCTGAATCCGATCACCCCTTTTTTCCCGGTGAAGTATTCGCGGATCGCTGTGCGTGTTGGACTCACGCTGTGATGGCATTCGTCCTCAAAGATGTATTCGAACCGATCGCGCGGATAGGCTTCCTTCCGGCGAATCATGCTCTGGCTCATCGCTACCACGCACCTGGCCCCCGGCGCTGTTTTGTACGCTCGGAACTCTGGCCCGCATTCCAGATAGACTGATCGGCCCGTGACACGCTGCAACGTCTTCTGTGACTGGAACGCCAGTTCTTCGCGATCGACCACAAACAGAAACGAATCCATCTGTTGCGCCATCAGCGACGCAACAACGGTTTTTCCGCTGCCTGTTGGCAAAGCATTCAGAACCGACTTGTGCCCGTTCTGGAATGCCTCAAACGTCTTCGCAACGCACTCAAGCTGATAATCACGTGTCTGCATCCGGCTCACCGCTATTGTCGCTATCGCTCTGCTGCATCGCTGTCGCATCCATCAGATCAATGACCTGTGTTGCAAGCGCCTGCAGAATCTCTGCCCCTCTTCTGTTACGGCAAACGACGAACACCTGGTTTGCCTTTAACTCATTTCCGATGATCGACCCGCCCAGCGATCCAACATCGTGCGACTCATTGAGCACTTGGAACACGATGCCGACGCCGTCGTGCACCATGGCGACCTGGCACGCCGTCTTACCCTCGCCGATTGAGACTGCGACCGGTGGAAATCCTGTCGGTGTTTCGTCACTCGCCCCCATTTTTTCCTGCTCCATTCGTTTGATAAACTCGATCATCTTTTGAAGCCCAGTTGACTTCACCGCTTTGGCCCAGTTGCATCGCACTTTCATTCGTCGGATGCGACTGATCACGCGCTGTGGCAAATCGCTTCCCTTCCAACATCCGCAACGCCTGCACAACACCTGCAGATTCTTGCGATTGTTTGTCCCGCCACGACTGCGTGGAATGATGTGATCGATCCCGCATTCCTCATCTGACTTGCACCACTCGCAGCGACCCCTCGATCGCCGCATCAATCCTTTGTACGTGCTCCGAGGAATGCGAGATTTCACCGACATAACTGCCCCTAAAAGAGCGTTTGCTGCACCTGTCGTTTCGTGATTGGTGTGATCGCGATTATATCCGCACCGTTGTTGCGTGCCCAGACACAATGACGCATACGCTCAATCGCAGCATTTCGCAGCTTCACGATCTGTGCGCGGCGAAGTTCTGTCATGGCCACCATGTTATTGATCGACTGATCGTCCATGATGGCGCGGATGCAGCGACGTTCGGCCACTGGCATCGACTCAATGACGGCATGGATGAACTCTTCGTCGTAGTGGCTATCGCGCTGCTCTCTGGCTTCAATCGATTCCTCCGGGAAATCCGCCTGCACAAGCCCGCCACCGCGCTTCGTGCGTTTGGAGTGTCGCACGTGATCGATGATGGCATTCGACGCCATCTGCTTGACCCATGTTTTCACGCTGCCGGACGATGCGTTGTACGTGCCCGCTCGCTTCCACACTTTCACCAGCACGCTCTGCGCCAGATCCTCTGCGTCCGCAATGTTCGCGACTTTTCGGCCGATGAATGCGACCAACAATTTTCGCCATCGCCGATCGAATTCTTCGAACGCGATCCCGTCATTCTGCGCCACCATCTGGATCAATTGTTCGTCTGTCATGCTACTCGCCTCCTTCCTGTTCTGTTGCGATGGATCTCCGGAACCGTTCCGGCGTGAATGACACATACGCACAAAGTCAGTCTTCGGATCACAAAGAGTTCATTTTTTCTTTCCATCGTCCTGCGCGCTGTCTGTCCTGCGCGCATCGCATCCTTATCCCGTCCTTACCCTGGACGCTCGGATTCAGCCAGATCGTGAGAGAAACGATTACAGTGACCGGAACCATCGGGACGGGCCAGGTTGCCGGAAAAGCATTGCCTGGATTCGGTTCAGCAGTGTGCGTCGTTTTGCGGCCTGCGAAGCCGC
>JBIPLL010000058.1:0-9627 GCA_044368425.1 Beijerinckiaceae bacterium | reverse complement strand
CCATTGGCGAGCGTGCGCGTGCCATCGATCACCAGCATGACGAATCCGCCTGCAATCGCGAGAAAACCCAGGGCCCGAACCACAAATCGCAGCATGCCGTCCTCCACCGCCCCAGAGGCACCGATTCAGGCGCGCACCGCAAGTCACACTCGCGGGAAGCGGGACGACAGGCGCTCTCAGGCCTGCGGGCGCGGCGCCCCGCAAGCCATTTCCGGCCAACACCGCAAAGCGCTTGAATTTACCGCCCGGCCCGGCCATAAGCGCCACGCCGGACAGGTGGCCGAGTGGTTGAAGGCGCACGCCTGGAAAGTGTGTATAGGGGCAACTCTATCGCGGGTTCGAATCCCGCCCTGTCCGCCATTTACTCAGCATTTCGCAACATTACGCCCGAATGCGACATGGCAAGCGTGTGGCTGCGCGACATGTGCCTTCCCTCCGCGCGCGGCCACGCACGAGAAGTTTGACAGGACTTCCCGTTCAGGCGCTGCAGGCGTTACTCGTGCGAGTCAGCCGACGCGTTTCCACATCGGCGGCATCAGGTGGCCACGGCGGATGGCGATCATGAGCAGAACAAGGCCGGCCGAGGTGCAATACACGAGCGCGAAGATCGACTGTTCCATCCCGAAACTGCCACCTGTCAGAAGCGCCGGCCCCTCGATGATGGCCTTCAGCAGGCCGGGATCGGCCACGGCCCCCGACACGACGCCCGAAAAGACGGCTGACTGGACGTAGTTCCAAGCCATGTGAAAGCCCATGCACATCCAAAGTCGGCGCGTGACGAGATAGGCAGCCGACAACAACAGGCCAGCCTCAATGCAGATGTAGATGGCGCCGCCCAGCGTAGCCGCGGGGTTTGTCATATGGACAAGCCCGAAGGCGAGGGATGCGGCCAGAATCGCGACCCAGCTTCCAAAAAGGGTTTCGACCGACCGGTGCAGGACGCCTCGGAATATCAACTCTTCAAAGACGCCAGACTTGATGGCCAAGGCAAGGGCCGGAAGCATGAAAGACAAGGGATTGAGCCCCTCGACCTTGTATATCCCGAGTAACATCAGGGTAACGGCACTAGCTGTGTAAAGACCCGCCCCGACCAATGCGCCGATGGCCCATTCGCGAGCAAAGCCGGGCGTCGAAAGCTCGCCCACCTCGCGGCGCTCAATGAACTTTCCATAGGCATAGTAGAGCCCAATCGCGACCAGGCCGAGGCCGATCTGGATTGAAATGTTCAGAAGTGGCCTGTCATGAAACTGATCGAGGCGGGCCTGGGCCCACGCCATGAAGTAGAGCAAGATGCCGCCTAGCACGAGCAAGCGGGCCAGCGGATGCAGGATGCGAAGCCAAAGGGCCGGTCGGAGTCCTTCCTTCGCTATCGCGTGACCTGTTAGCCCCTCGGCGCGTGCGTCTCATTGGGCAACGACATCGCTGAGATTCAAGCAGCATACAGTTTTGCAGGAATTCCTTGAGCCGAAGCCGCTCGCACGGATACGGCCAAACACTCACGAACTTGAGCAGAGCTTCAGCATCAGGTTTCTAAGCCCCCGCTACTACTTAGATTTTCGCACCAATGCGATGGGCTGCGCAGGAACCAGAGCAGAATGCCCGCGTCCGGCTTCCGATCCTCCGACATTTACTCAGCATTTCTCTGAGCTTCGCGGGACTGCGCGTGAGCCGGGCGCGCGTCGCCGGCTCACCTCGCTGGCGACGTAACCCATGGCGCGATGTGCCAGTCGACCCTGATACTCTCGGCACAGGAATTGTCGAAGCGGCGCTTCGGGTTGTCGATGAAGGCCACGCCCATTTCGCCGACGCATGGCTGGTAGATCAATGCGCCATGTCCCGCCTCGGGAATCATGAAAGCCTGCGCGTTCGATAGCTTTTCGACCGCGGCCTTCGCCCAGCTTGGCGGGGTTTGGATATCGAACAGACTGCCAAAAGAAAGCGTCGGGATGTCGGATTGCACCGGTACATGCCAGTTGTCGCGTGGCTGCGGCTTGAATTGGGCGCAAGCGTCGAAGAAGCCCTTGGCGAGCTCATCGGTGAGCGCGCCAAGGCGCGGATACTTCAGCGTGGCGACCGTCGCGCGATACCCCTCGAAGCTTGAGCGAGGCACATCTTCCTGGCAGGCATACACATCGAGGAAGAATTGGTTGAAGAACGACATCAACGAATTGAGGCTGTCGCGCCGGATAATCGTGAACGACCCCTGCAGTTCCTTGTCATTCATGCCCGCGATCAGGCTTGAAAGCCGTGATTTGGCCGCACCGTCGGTGTGCTTGTCGACAAAGGCCTGCAAGACCTCCTTGCCAGGCCGGGCCGTCTGCATAGCCATGTAATCAGCCAGAATCACCTGGGCCTTGCTCTTGTCCGCGCGCAGAACCTCCCGAAGCGTGCTGGACAGTTCCTGATCGAACAGACGCACCAGCGGACCGAAGGCGCGCATGCTTTCGTTGGCGTCCCGAAGAGCCGCGATCGCGCGGGCGGACCCGGAAGCCGCGCGGGCGGTTATGGCGGCATTGTCGAGAAGTTGCTGGATCAGCGCCTGTTGGCTCGCGTCGAGCTTGCGGGCGGCCATGAGCACCGCAGCGTCATTCGGCTTGGGCATGTCGAATCTGGCGGTGTTCAGGAGCTCCACCGTCGGCATCTCCTTGCCGCGCCAGAGCTCATAGATGAACGCCGGAATGAAACGGGTGATAGGCGTGGAATCGTATTTTCCGTTGCGCGAGATGATCGGCAAGGCGACAGCTTCAACAGGCATCTTTTGTCCCTGAAAGACGATTTCTCCCTTCGCAGCCTTGTCGAGCGTTTCATTGAAGATGCGGCCGAGATCGGGATAGGCGTCGTTGCAGGCTTTATCGGCTGCACATTGATCGACGACGATCTGCACGGCCTCGTCATTCTTGAGCGCAAATGCGTTGTAGAGGTTGATCCAGGACGGGGCTACGCCATCAATGATCACCGACCGCACCCCTTGGGGCGCGACGCGCATCACCTCCAGAGCCAATTTGGTTCCGTAGGAGATGCCGTAGAGATTGTAATCACCATAGCCCAGCGCCTTGACCACCAGCGGCACATCGAGTGCGTTCTGCGTGGTGTTGTAGGCCGCGAGCGGCACGCCCTCTTTCTCGAGTTCGGCAACGCATTGCCTGGCAAGGGCCGGTAATGTTGCCGCAGGGTCGGGGCGCACAATGTCATAGGCATTGGACGCGAGCATGTTGGTGCAGCTCGTGGACAGGCCGGAAATTCCAGCAGAACGCTGATCGAACATCACGATGTCTCGCCGGTCCCGCCAAGGCCGGAAGATGCGCTCGATCAGAGGAATTTGCGCCACGGCGCTGCCGCCGGGACCACCTTGCAGATAGATGACCGGATCTGCTTGCGGGAAACGCGACGTTGCCTTCAACACGGCGAAGGCCAACGGAATTGTCTTGCCGCCCGGTTTCGAGCGATCCTCCGGGACGTGCACCCGGCCACAGATCAGGCTTGCGCCTTCGATTTCATGGGCAGGCAAAGGACGGGGGCATGGCTCGACGCTGACAACAGTGTCCGGCTTGGCTGCCGCAGCGCGCAAGGACGCAAACGGATCAACCTCCGGCATGCCGGAAAGGGCTGCGATCAGGGCTAAAATTTGCGCATGATCCATGTTGATGCTCTCCCCGCCAAAAAGATAACCATTCCCTCGACTGAAATCTAACCCGACGTTTTGTTGCAGCACAACATTGATGCTGGCTGCACCATACGCCGGATGAACCAAGGGGAAATCCGGCTCTCTTGTTTCTCGGCCGCCAAAAGATCAGCGCAGCAATTATCTCGAATGCGGTCCGCTGCGCAGGAACTGGAGCAGAACGATCGCGCCCGGCGCCCGCCCTGTCCGCCATGCCTTCCCGATAACAGAGTCAGTTCAAGGCGTTGACGCTTCTCAACGGGTTACCGGTGATGGTGGTGGTCCCTATTGGTGGTTCTGTTGGCAGTGTCGGATCAAGGCGGCGGGGATTCACATTCCCCCAGAAATGAACCAACATCCGGCCGGTCGAGGAGAGGCCCGATGACCGGACACAACCGCGATCTTGGTATGACGATCCTGTTTCTGGCACAGGCCAACGACCGTCTCGCCACAGCCAAAAATCAACACGAGGCCCGTCTGGCGCGGCTTGTGGTGCGAATGCTGGAGAAGTCGCTGCACGGCTATACTGGAACGCTACGAGAAACGACGGCATTCATGGCGCTGTTTTTCGGCGGGGAGTATGACGAGGCCATTGATTATGACGGATAGGATCGAGGAACTGCGGAGGCTCCGGCCTATCCTGACCAACATCGTCGGCTGCCGTGATCTGATGCAAGAGCTAGAAACCGACCCAACGATTGACGGACGTGGATGGATGGCCGGAGCGATCGCGGCGGTTCGGTCTTCAAGAATTTGCCACCGTCCACGGCTCGATCCACAATCCGTTCGCTGCGCGGCTCCTCGAGTCAATCAGGAACGCACCCTCACCAGCCGACCGATATTCAAGGACCGACGCGCCACCGCAGTCGCAGTTTGGCGTCAGCCCTTTGCGGCCTGATCAATGCCGGGTTGGGGCCACTTCCGAGACTATCGTTGGCTTGCCTGACAGCCCCCCTGCCTTACCCTCACCTCTTTCGGAGATCCCGTGATGAACCTTGGACGCCGCGACGTCGCCGAACTCGATGCCATCTTGCGCGAGGCCGCACGGGCCGAGGTGACGCCGCGCTTCCGACGGCTGGGCCAGGGTGACGTCAAGGCCAAGTCCTCGCCGACCGACCTTGTCACCGAGGCCGACGAGGCAGCGGAAAGGGTGATCGCGGCCGGCCTGCGCAAGGCCTGGCCCGGCTGCGTCGTGGTGGGGGAGGAGGCCGCGAGCGCCGATCCGGACCTGATCGATGCGCTCGCGGATGCGGATCTGGCCGTCGTCGTCGATCCGATTGACGGCACGCTCAACTACGCCTCCGGCGCGCCGCTCTTCTGCGTCATGGCGGCGGTGCTGATCCGCGGCGAGACGGTGGCGGCAGTGATCCACGATCCCGTCGCCGGGTCCAGTCACATGGCGCTGTCAGGGGGGGGTGCGTGGTGCGAGGAGTCCGACGGACGCAGCTTTCCCCTGCGGGTCGCCGAGGGTGGCCGTCCGCTTAAGCGGATGAGCGGAATGGTCTCGTGGAAATACATGCCGGAGCCGTTGCGCGGAGCGATCACGGGGCGCTATCCGGCCGCCGCCGACGTCTCGTCCCTGCGCTGCTGCGGTCATGAATATCGGCTCGCCGCGAGCGGAGCCACGGACTTCCTCGTCTATGGACAGCTCATGCCCTGGGATCACGCAGGTGGCCTGCTCATCCACCGCGAGGCGGGGGGCTACGCCGCCTTGTTCGACGGCTCCCCCTACCGTCCGGCCGCCCGGTCGCCCCATGGCGTCATCGCCGCGCCGGACAGGGCCGCCTTCGAGGCGGTGCGGGACGCCTTGATCGCACCATGAGCAGCCGCAGGTGGCCCATCGGGAACCGGCAAAGTGCACGTCTTGAACCTGGTGTCGAAATCCGCTCAAACAGAGCAGGATAACGGAAACGGCCGGATGAACGGTCGAATGATTACACAGCGGCCTTTGAGCGGCTGGAGCGAGGCGGGAGACGATGGCGGCCGTTGAGTTGCGGGGCGTCACCAAGGCGTGGGGTGAGACGCGCGCCGTCGATGGTGTGAGCTTTCGCGTGGAGCCCGGCCATCTTGTGGCGCTGCTTGGGCCGTCCGGGTGCGGCAAGTCCACCACGCTGCGCCTGATCGCCGGGCTCGAGGAGGCCAGCGAGGGCGTCATCCACATCGCTGGCCGCGACGTCACGCAGGCTCCTCCCGCCGGGCGCGGGATCGCGATGGTCTTCCAGAACTACGCGCTGTTCCCCCATCTCACCGTGGCCGAGAACATCGTCTTCGGGCTGCGGGTCCGCGCGCTGGACAAGGCGGAGCGCGAGGCGCGGCTCAAGGAGGCTGCGGCGATTCTTGGCCTCGGCAAGCTTCTCGACCGCAAGCCGTCGCAATTGTCCGGAGGCCAGCAGCAGCGGGTGGCGCTCGGCCGGGCAATCGTGGCCCGCGCCCCGGTCTGCCTGATGGACGAGCCGCTCTCCAATCTCGACGCCCAGCTGCGCGTCGAGATGCGCCGCGAGATCCGTGACCTCCAGCGTCGGCTCGGGATCACCATGGTCTATGTCACCCACGATCAGGTCGAGGCGATGACCATGGCCGACCAGGTCATCCTGATGCGCGAGGGCAAGATCGAGCAGGACGGTTCGCCCGCCGATCTCTACGAGCGGCCCGAGACAATCTTCGTCGCCCGCTTCGTCGGCGCGCCGCCGATGAACGTGGTCCCGCTTGCCGGGCTGGAGGGCGCGCGTGAGGCGTGGCCTGCCCCGCCGGACGGCCTTCCGCTCGCGCGCGCCGCGTTGGGCGTGCGGGCCGAGCACCTGGAAATCGGAGAGGGCGGCTTGCCTGCCGACGTGGTGGCGGTCGAATATCTGGGCGGGGAGACGCTCGTCGAGGCGAGCATCGGGCCGCAGCGCGTCATTGCGCGGCGTCCAGGCAAGGTCCTGGCGCAGCAGGGTGAGCGCATCGGGCTGCATGTGCCGGCAGGCACGGCTCACTGGTTTGACGTGGAGAGCGGGCGGCGTGTCGCCGGCCCCCCATGAAGCGAAGCAACAGGCCCCGCGCGGAAAACGGCGGCCGGCAAAAGGGAGGGTGACATGAGCAAGCATGATCGGACGGGCCGGCGCGGCGTGGATCGGCGCGAGTTCCTGGCGGGAGGCGCGGCGCTCGCCGGCATGGCGGCGGCCGGGCCGGTCGCGGCCCAGGGCGCGGCTGCGGAAGTGTCCTTCTTTTATCCTGTCGCGGTCGGCGGCCCGATCACCAAGCTGATCGACACCTATGCGGCCGATTTCGAGAAGGAGAACCCGAACATCAAGGTGCGCCCGATCTATGCGGGCACCTATCAGGAGACGATCGTCAAGGCGCTGACGGCCCACAAGAGCGGCACTCCGCCGGTGACCTCGGTGCTGCTCTCCACCGACATGTTCACGCTGATCGACGAGGACGCCATCGTCCCCTTCGACGAATTCATCACCACCGACGCGGACCGCGAGTGGCTCAAGGGCTTCTTCCCCGCCTTCATGGAGAACAGCCAGACTGGCGGCAAGACCTGGGGCATCCCCTTCCAGCGCTCCACGGTGGTCCTCTACTGGAACAAGGAGCTGTTCCGCGAGGCCGGCCTCGACCCGGAGAAGCCGCCGCAGAACTGGGCCGAGCAGGTCGAGTTCGCGCAGAAGCTTACCAAGCGCGACGCATCGGGCGCGGTCACGCAATGGGGCATCCAAATTCCGTCGTCGGGCTTCCCCTACTGGCTGTTCCAGGGCCTCTCGACGCAGGCCGGCGCGATCCTGGCCAACCCGGCCGGCAACCGCACGGATTTCACCAATCCCGGCGTGCTCGAGGCCTTGCAATACTGGATCGACCTTGCCCAGAAGCACAAGGTTCATCCCACCGGCATCGTGGAATGGGGCACGACCCCGCGCGACTTCTTCGAACGGAAGGTGGCCATGATGTGGACCACCACCGGCAACCTCACCAATGTGCGCTCCAATGCCCGCTTCCCCTTCGGCGTCGCCATGCTGCCCTCCGGCAAGCGTCGCGGCAGCCCCACGGGCGGTGGCAATTTCTACATCTCCAAGAAGGCGACCCGTGCCCAGCAGGAGGCGGCCTTCCGCTTCATCCGCTGGATCACCACGCCCGAGCGCGCCGCCCAGTGGGGCATCGACACCGGCTATGTCGCGGTGTCGCCCGCCGCCTACGAGACGGCGGTGATGAAGACCTACGCGGCTTCTTTCCCGCCCGCGCTCGTGGCCCGCGATCAGCTGCCGCATGCGGTGGCCGAGTTCTCCACCCATGAGAACCAGCGCGTGACCAAGGCCTTCAACGACGGGCTCCAGGCCGCGATCCTCGGCACGAAGCCGCCCGCGCAGGCAATGGCGGAGGCGCAGGCCGAGGCCGAGCGCATCCTGCGGCCTTACCGCTGAGCGGCCGGGGCACCCGATGACCGCATATCAACGCGCCACGGTGCATGGCTGGCTGCTGCTGCTGCCGGCCATGAGCTGTCTTGCGTTGTTCACCCATTGGCCGGCGGTCGCGTCCATCGTGGACAGCTTCTACTCCACGCCGCGCGCCCGCCGGCCGTCCCGCTTCGTCGGCCTCGACAATTACGAGGCGATGATCGCCGATCCGATCTTCTGGCGCGCGCTGGTCAACAACTTCTGGTTCGCGGTCGGCACCATCCCCCTGTCGATCGGGCTCGCCATCCTGATGGCAGTGTGGGTCAACGACCGGATCAAGGGCCAGTCGCTGGTGAGGATGGCGTATTTCACGCCCACCATCCTGCCAATGATCGCGGTGGCCAATATCTGGCTGTTCTTCTTCACCCCCCAATACGGGCTGATCGAGCAGATCGTGAAGCTGTTCGGCGGCTCCGCGACGAACTGGCTCGGTTCGGGAGACACCGCCCTTTTCGCCGTCATCGTGGTGGCGGTCTGGAAGGAGGCGGGCTTCTTCATGATCTTCTACCTCGCCGCGCTGCAGGGCATCTCCCCGAGCCTGGGGGAGGCGTCGGCGATCGAGGGCGCCTCGCGCTGGTATTATTTCCGGCGCGTGCTCTTTCCTCTCCTGATGCCGACGACGCTGTTCGTGCTGATCAACGCCATGATCAACGCCTTCCGCATGGTGGACCACATCATCGTGATGACGCGCGGCGGCCCGGATAATGCCACCACACTGCTGCTCTTCTACATCTATCAGGTCGGCTTCAGCTTCTGGGACACGGCCTATGCCGCGACACTGACCTGCGTGCTGCTGGCGATCCTCGCCATCATCGCCTTCGTCCAGTATGGCTGGCTCGAGCGGCGGATCCATTACAGATGAGCGCGCCAGCCAGAACCGGTGGGGCCACTGCGAGGCCCGATCCCTATGCCCCGCGCGGGCGCGCGCTCACGCTGGAATCCGCGGGGGCGATCCTGCTTGCGGTCTTGTGGATCCTGCCGCTCGCCTATGCGGTGTGGGCCGCCTTCCACCCATCCGAGTATACGACCCGCTTCGAGCTGTTCGCCCCGCTCACCCTGGACAATTTCACCCGCGCCTGGGCGGCAGCGCCTTTTGCCCGCTATTTCCTGAACACATTCATGCTGGTGACGTTCATCCTCGCGTTCCAGCTCGTGCTCGGCACGCTCGCCGCCTATGCGCTGGCGCGGCAGGAGTTCTGGGGGCGGGACGTCGCCTTCGCGATGATCCTGGCGCAGCTGATGATCATGCCGGACGCGCTGATCGTCGAGAACTACCGCACCATGTCGCGGCTGGGCCTGGTCGACACCATCCCGGCGATCGCCCTGCCCTATATCGCCTCCGCTTTCGGCATCTTCCTGTTGCGCCAGACCTTCAAGACCGTGCCCAAGGAGCTGGACGACGCCGCGCGCGTGGAGGGGGCGAGCCCGCTCCAGGTGCTGATGAAGGTCTATGTGCCGCTCGCCAGGCCCACTTACGTCGCCTACGGGCTGGTTTCGGTGAGCTATCACTGGAACAATTTCCTGTGGCCGCTC
>JBIPLL010000057.1:0-9682 GCA_044368425.1 Beijerinckiaceae bacterium | reverse complement strand
CGCTTCGAGGGTGGTCGTCCGCGCGATGATCGTGGCCAGCAGCGCCGCTTCGAGCAGCCCGGCGCCCGGGACCGCCGTCCGGAGAAGCAGCCCGACCCGGATTCACCCTTCGCCAAGCTGCTTGCATTGAAGGCGCAGCTCGAAGGCAAGCAGGTTCCCGGGAAGACTCCCGCACCATCATCCGCAAAGCCGGATCGGGGGCAGGAACCCGCTTCGACACCGGCCGCGGCCCCGGCTTCGGACGAAACCGCATGATGACGCGCCGGCAGGCGGAACGGGGCTGAGATCGGATGGGGCGCGGGCGACGGGATAACGATCCGCCCCCGCCACCGGCCTTACGGCTGCGCCTCGACAAATGGCTCGTTCACGCCCGTTTCGTGAAGACGCGCGGCCGTGCGAGCGACCTTGCAGCGAACGGGCATATACGCCTGAACGGTCAGCGCCTGACGCAAGGCGACCGCCCGGTTCGGATTGGCGACGTTCTGACGCTCGCACTGCCGGGTCTGACCCGCGTCGTCGAGGTGCTCGACCTCGGCGAGCGTCGTGGCCCGGCCAGCGAGGCGCGCCTCCTTTACCGCGATCTGTCTCCCGGCCCGGCCGTCCCGCACGGGGACGACGAACCGGATTCGGACTGAACCGTCCCGCATCCCGCGCAACCCGGCCGCGACGATGCGGTGCTTGCGTGAAACCGGGGGAGTGATTAGGGAACGGGGCGATTGATCGGGGAACAGTAGCCGCGCGAACCTCGTCGCGCGCGGATCTCACCGGAATGCGGAGGCCATCGGATGACCTATGTCGTCACCGAGAATTGCATCAAATGCAAGTATATGGACTGCGTCGAGGTCTGTCCGGTCGACTGCTTCTACGAAGGCGAGAACATGCTCATCATCCATCCGGATGAGTGCATCGACTGCGGTGTCTGCGAGCCGGAATGCCCCGCCGAGGCGATCAAGCCCGACACGGAGCCGGGACTGGAATTCTGGCTGAAGGTCAATGCCGACTTCGCCAAGTCCTGGCCCAATATCACGCACAAGAAGGAACCGCCCGAGGACGGCAAGAGCTTCGACGGCGTGGCTGGCAAGTATGATCAGCACTTTTCGCCGAATCCCGGCGAGGGCGACTGAATAGCCCGATGCAGCGCTGATATGCCACCTCGGAAGGGCCTGGCGTGCATTTTTGTGCCAGGCGAGGCGCTAATTTTTTGATTCGCGGCCTTTTTTATGATAGCCTCGTTTTCGAGGTTTGGTTCTGTCCATACGCTCCGGCCTGAGCCCGCAGAGCGTTTCACCAGAGAGCTACGGCAATCGCTTCCAGGCTGGATCGACACGCGCCATCGGCGCCCTGTCTCGACCGGTTTCCTGAAACATTGGCGTCGCGTGGACGGCAACCGATCACTTTCCGGCGCCCAATGGGGCCGGACCGGCTACCGTCCAGCCTTTGGACGGAAGGTGAAGGCCCCTTGCGGGGACGACCAGGAGTCGAGCTCGAGATGACCAATCCGAAGAAGACCGCGCAGCGTCAAGGCTTCAAGACTGGCGAAGCTATCGTCTATCCGGCCCATGGTGTCGGCGAGATCGTGGCGATCGAGGAACAGGAAGTGGCGGGCTTCAAGCTCGAACTGTTCGTGATCAGCTTCGAGAAGGACAAGATGACGCTGCGGGTTCCGACCGCCAAGGCGACGAGCGTGGGCATGCGCAAGCTGGCCGAGCCGGAGCTGGTGGCCAAGGCGCTCGACACGCTCACCGGCCGCGCGCGCGTCAAGCGCACGATGTGGTCGCGCCGCGCCCAGGAATATGAGGCGAAGATCAATTCAGGCGACCTGCTTTCGGTCGCGGAGGTCGTGCGCGACCTGCACCGCGCCGACACGCAGCCCGAGCAGTCCTACAGCGAGCGCCAGCTTTACGAAGCCGCAATCGACCGCCTGATGCGCGAGATCGCCGCTGTCGAGAAGCTGACCGCGACCGAGACAATGAAGCTCATCGAGACGAGCCTCGCGAAATCGCCCAAGCGCGCCGCCAAGGCGATCGAAGGGACGGAGACCGAGGAGGTCGAAGACGAGGATCTGCAGGAAGAAGCCGCCTGATTGCAGGCGGTCCTGTCACAGCGAGCACCAGAGCCGCATCCCACGAGGATGCGGCTTTTTTATCGCCCTGCGGCTGTCGCCGGCTGAATGGCCGGCCGAAGGGTGATCGTCCGACCTGATCCATCGGCAAGCCGCAGCCGTAAGGATCGATGATGCAGCCCGCATCGCCTGCCGGATCATTCGCCGCCGTCATGAACGCGCCTGTCGCCCCTGCCATCATCTGGTTCCGCGAGGATCTGCGGTGTTCTGACAATCCGGCCCTGTCCGCTGCCGTGGCGACCGGCCGGCCGGTCCTTTGCGTCTATATACGGGATCCTGGACAGAAGCCGGGCGGGGCCTCGCGCTGGTGGCTGGCAGGCTCGCTGCGTGCCCTCGACCGCGCATTGTCCGAGCGTGGCGCTCGCCTCGACATCCTCGAGGGCGAACCCGATGAGCTGCTCCCGCGCCTTGTCGAGCGCAGCGGAGCAAGCCATGTCCACTGGAACCGGCGCTACGACGCCCGGGGCATCGCGACCGACACGGCGCTCAAGAGCCGCTTGCGCGCAATGGGCGTGGAGGCGGCGAGCTGCAACGGCCATCTGCTGCACGAGCCATGGGAGGTGCGCAGCAAGGCCGGCGGCCCGATGCGCGTGTTCACGCCATTCTGGCGGGCAGCCCGCGCCAGGGGGGAGCCGGCGCTCCCCTTGCCCGCTCCGGCACGGATCACGCCCGCTGAATGGCCCGACGCGCCCGATCTGGCGCGCAGTCGCATCGACGCGCTGGGCCTTGAGCCGACCGCGCCCGATTGGGCGGTCGGCCTTCGTGAAAGCTGGACGCCCGGCGAGAGCGGAGCCGCGGCACGCCTGCTGGAGTTCCTCGATACGGCGCTCGCAGGCTATGCCGCCAATCGCAACCGGCCAGACATGGCAGGCACGTCACGCCTGTCGCCACATCTGCGCTTCGGCGAGATTTCGGTCCGGCAGGTCTGGCATGCGGCGCAGAACCATGCGCTGATTCACCCGACCGGAGGCGAAGGCAAGGGTGACCTTGACACGTTCCTGGCGGAACTTGGCTGGCGGGAATTTTCCTACCACCTGCTCCATACCCATCCCGATCTCAACCGGCGCAACTTTCAGCCGCGCTTCGACGCATTCCCCTGGCGCGACGATCCGGGCGGCCTGAAGGCCTGGCAGCGCGGCCAGACGGGCTATCCGATCGTCGATGCCGGCATGCGCCAGCTCTGGCACACCGGCTGGATGCACAATCGCGTGCGCATGATAGCGGCATCCTTCCTCATCAAGCATCTGCTGATCGACTGGCGCTTGGGCGAGAAATGGTTCTGGGATACGCTGGTTGATGCCGACCCAGCGAGCAACGCCGCGAGCTGGCAATGGGTTGCGGGGTCCGGCGCCGATGCCGCGCCCTACTTTCGTGTGTTCAATCCGGTGCTGCAGGGCGAGAAATTCGACCCCGATGGCGCCTATGTCCGGCAATGGGTGCCTGAACTCGCCCGCCTGCCCGGTCGCTTCATCCACAAGCCCTGGCTGGCACCGTCGCCAGTCCGCAAGGCGGCAGGCCTGGCACAGGACGTCTATCCCGCCCCCATCGTCGATCATGACGCCGCGCGCGCCCGCGCCCTGGCGGCCTTCGACTCCCTGCGTCTGGCCGCCTGAGCCCTCTTCCGACAGGATATCTTCATGCGCATCGCCGTCATCGGATCCGGTATCGCGGGCAATGCCGCCGCCTGGGCTCTGACCACCTCTTCGGGCCACGATGTCACGGTCTATGAGCGCGCCAGCCGGCTCGGCGGCCACAGCGCCACGGTAGACGTGGACTATGATGGACACCCGATCGCGGTCGATACGGGCTTCATCGTCTATAACGAGCTCAATTATCCCAATCTGACCCAGCTCTTCGCCCATCTCGGCGTGGAGACCGAAGCCTCCGACATGAGCTTCTCGGTTTCGGCGCGTGGCGGCGCCTTCGAATGGTCGGGGCGCACGGACAATGTCCTCGATGGATTGTTCGCGCGCCGGCGCAACATCGTCTCCCCGGGCTATCTGCGGATGCTGGGCGAGATGTTCCGCTTCAACCGCCGCGCGATTCTCGACCGCGCGGCGGGTCGCCTGGCCAGCCTGTCGCTGGGCGACTACCTGGCGCGCGAGGGTTATTCGAACCGTTTCCGTGACGATTACCTCGTACCCATGGGGGCGGCGATCTGGTCGACGCCCGCCGAGCAGATGCTGCGCTTCCCCGCCGAAAGCTTCGTCAATTTCTTCGAGAATCATCGCCTGCTTCACTGGAACCGGCCGGTCTGGCGCACGGTGAAGGGCGGCAGCCGCAACTATGTGAGCAAGCTCACCGCGGCCTTCGCGCACAAGGTGCGGCTTGCTTGCGGCGCGACGCGCATCACGCGCGACGATTTCGGCGTCACGGTCGAGGATGCCGGCGGCGGGTGCGAGCGATATGATCAGGTCGTGATCGCCGCCCATTCGGACGAGGCGCTGGCCCTGCTCGGCGATGCCTCCCCGCACGAGCAGGCGGTGCTCGGCGCCATCGGCTATCGACCCAACGACGTCTGGCTGCACCGCGATGCGAGCCTGATGCCAAGGCGCAAGGCAGCCTGGGCAGCCTGGAACGTGCGCCGTTCCCAGGACGTTGATGCAGAGATCTGCGTCACCTACTGGATGAACGCCTTGCAGCCCTCCATCGAGCGCCGTCATCCGCTTTTCGTCACGCTGAACCCGCCCGAACCCCCGCGCGCGGATCTGGTCTTCGGCCGCTACAATTACGCCCATCCGCAATATGACGGCCCCGCACTCGCGGCCCAGCTCGAGGTGCCCGCGCTTCAGGGCGAGCGGCGCACCTGGTTCTGCGGCGCCTGGACAGGTTACGGTTTCCATGAGGACGGACTTGCATCCGGCCTTCGGGTCGCGGAATCTCTGGGAGCGGTCGTGCCATGGCGGCTGTCGGACCGCCGTCTTGTGGCTGCCGCGGAATAGGAGCGGGCATGCTGTTTCCCCCGCCCGATGCCGCTGCCGGCCTCTATCCGGGGCAGGTGATGCATGCGCGCATGAAGCCGCGCAGCCATCGCTTCGCCTATGAGGTCGCAGCGCTCCTCATCGACCTCGACCGGCTCGACGAGGCCGACCGGGCCTCGCCGCTCTTTTCCGTCGGACGGCGCGGGCCTGTCAGCTTCCGCCCGGCCGACCACGGGGCCGGCGACGGGGACCTGCGCGGGCATGTGGACGGGCTCCTCGCCAGGGCCGGCCTGCAGGAGCCGGCGGCGCGCGTCCTGCTCCTGTGCTATCCGCGCTGGCTCGGCTACGCCTTCAATCCGCTGTCGGTCTTTTACGCCTATGGCGCGGGCGGCGACCTCGTGGGCGTGATCTACGAGGTGCGCAACACCTTCGGCGAGCGCCACACCTACGTGGCCCGCGTCGAGGACGGCGAATTGTCGGAAGCCGGCCTGCGGCAGGAGCGCGACAAGCTCTTCTATGTCTCGCCGTTTCTCGGACAGGCCATGCGCTATCGCTTTCGCCTGAAGCCGCCGGGCGATTCTGTCGCCGTGCGCATTCTCGAGACCGACGCGCAGGGTCCGATCCTTGCCGCGAGCTTCTTTGGTCGCCGCGAGGAACTGACCAGCCGCAACCTGCTGCGCGCCCTGCTGCGCATGCCCCTGATGACCGTCAAGGTGATGGCCGCGATCCACTGGGAAGCGGCGCGCCTCTGGCTGAAGGGGATCAAGTTCCATGCTCGCCCGCCTGCGCCGGCCCCCTTCAGCCTGCGCGACGGCCAATTGCCTTCCCCCGACCCAGAGGTGACGCGATGACGCGATCCGCGACCCGTCCACCCGATGCGTCGGAGACCTTCTCGATGTCCCTGCCCGCGCATGCGGAGCTGGCGACCACGCCGGTTGTCGTCACGGCGACAAACCTGCGCGAGGTCGCGGCCGGGCTTCCCTTCCCCATCCGGCAGGCCTTCGGCTATGCTGCTGCGATCAGCCATGGTCGCCTTGATGTGAACCTGCCCGACGGCCGCTGCCTGCGCTTCGAGGGCCGCGAGCCCGGTCCGCAGGCGACGATCGATGTGCATGACCTGAATTTCGCCCGTCGGCTGGCACAGGGCGGCGATATCGGCTTTGCCGAAGCCTACCTCGCGGGCGAATGGGACACGCCGGACCTCACGCGGTTCCTTGAGCTGTTCTGCGTCAACCACGCCGCCGTCCACACGCTCCTGGCCCATCGCCCCTGGATGCGGCTTTGGCAGCGGCTGATGCATATGCTCAACCGCAACAGCAAGGCGGGGTCCCGGCGCAACATCCACGCCCATTACGACCTCGGCAACCGTTTCTACGGGGCCTGGCTCGACGAGACCATGACCTATTCCGCCGGGATCTACGCACCTGGCGACAACGATCTGTCGGCGGCCCAGCGCCGCAAGTTCCGGGCGCTTGCCGATGCAACCGGCCTCAAGCCGGGAGATCATGTCCTCGAGATCGGCTGCGGCTGGGGCGGCTTCGCCGAATATGCGGCGCGTGAGGTCGGCTGCCGCGTCACGGGCCTGACGATCTCGAAGGAGCAATATGACTTCGCCCTGAAGCGCATGGCGAAGGCGGGCCTGTCGGAGCGTGTCACGATCAAGCTGCAGGACTATCGCGACGAGACCGGCACCTATGACGCCATCGCCTCGATCGAGATGTTCGAGGCGGTAGGCGAAAGCTACTGGCCGGTTTTCTTCCAGCAGATGCGCGAGCGCCTGCGGCCGGGCGGGCGCGCGGGCATCCAGGTCATCACCATCCAGGAACGCCTGTTCGAGAACTACCGGCGCGAGATCGACTTCATCCGCCGCTACATATTCCCCGGCGGCATGTTGCCGACGCCAACCATCATGCGCGAACTCGGCATGAAGTTCGACGTCCCGCTGACGGGCGACCACGCCTTCGGCATCGATTATGCCGCGACGCTCGCCCAATGGCGGGACCGCTTCCGGACAGCCTGGCCGCAACTGACGCCGCTGGGATTCGATGAGCGCTTCCGGCGCATGTGGGAATATTATCTCGCCTATTGCGAGGCCGGATTCCGGTCCGGCAATATTGACGTCCGCCAGATGATCTTCACCCGCTCGTGAGCGCGGGTGGACACCATCCCGAGGTCTCCGGCCGGGATACCCGGCGGGAAGGGGCGGAGCCTTCGGTCGCGACCCTGCTGGCCTATGCATTGCCGGCCTTGCCGCTGGCGGTGCTGACGCTCCCCTTCTTCGTCATCGTGCCGGAATTCTATGCGCGCGTCGGCGGCGTTCCCATTGCCGCCGTCGGCCTTGCATTGCTTCTGGTGCGACTCATCGATGCCGTCAGCGACCCTCTGGCCGGGTTGCTGGCCGATTCCACGCGCGCCCGCTTCGGCCGGCGGCGAATTTGGCTCCTCGCCTCTGGCCCGTTCGTCGCCATCGCCGGGTGGCAGGTCTTCGTACCACCCGACGCACCCGGCGCGCTCCACCTCGCCTTCTGGGGCGCAGCCCTCTCGCTCGCATGGACGGCTGCACAGGTGCCATGGCAGGCCTGGGGCGCCGAACTCTCGGCAACCTATCATGGCCGCACCCGCGTCGCCGCGTATCGTGAAAGCCTGACGGTCGTGGGCACGCTCCTGGCCCTGCTCCTGCCCGCCCTGTTGCCGGCGCTCGGCTATGGCGGCGAGCGGGCGCCCCTCTACGCCTTTGCCCTGATCGTGGGCATCGGCCTGCCGCTCGCGACGCTGGTCACTGTCTGGAAGGTGCCCGAGCCCGTGGCGCCGGCGTCGCAGCGGGCACGCTGGCGCGACGACCTGCCGGAGCTGGCGCGCAACCGCGCATTCACGAGCCTGATCGGCGCCTTCTTCATCAACGGCATCGCCAATGGCCTGCCGGGAACGCTCTTCCTCTTCTTCGTCGGCGAGCGCTTGCTGGCACCCGACGCGGCCGGCCCGCTGCTAGTGCTTTACTTTCTCGCGGGCGTGGCTGGCGTTCCGGTCTGGCTCGCGCTGGCAAGGCGCGTCGGAAAGGCGCGCGCCTGGATCGCCGGCATGGCGCTGGCAAGCGCCACCTTCATCTTCGCCGCGACACTGGGGCCCGGCGACGTGACTGCCTTCGCCGTCGTGTGCGTGCTGAGCGGGCTCGCACTGGGCGCCGACATCGTGCTGCCGGCCTCGATCCAGGCCGACATCATCGAGGCCGATCGTCGCGCGACCGGCAAGGCGCGGGCCGCATCGTTCCTGGGCTTCTGGGCGCTCGCCACGAAACTCGCCTTCGCGGCAGCGGTCGGCGTAGCCTTTCCCGTGCTGGGCGCGATGGGCTTCGATCCGGGAGCAGGCCTGCGGACCGAGCGCGGGCTCATGGCATTGTCCCTGCTTTATGCCGTCGTACCGGTTGCGCTCAAGCTCGTCGCTATCGGCCTCATGCTGCGCTTCGCCCGCCATCACGACCGGCGGGAGGCAGATCAGGGCGAGCGCTTTGACCAGCCCGTGGCCCAGCCGACGAGCGGGAAATAGATCGCATAGGGCAGGATGCGCATCAGCTTCAGGATCAGGGCCAGCCGGCGCGGGAAGATCACCTCGAATCCGCCACGCGCAAAGCCGTCACAGATGCGTCGGCCCGCCTCGTCCATGGCCATCAGGAATGGCATGGGGAAATCGTTCTTCGCCGTCAACGGGGTCTCGATGAAGCCCGGATTGACCAGTTGCAGGTTGATGCCGATCTGGTCGCAGTCGAAACGCAGCGCCTCGCACAGATGGATCGCAGCCGCCTTCGACGAACCATAGGCCGCCGCCCTGGGCAGGCCGCGATAGCCCGCAATGGACGCGTTCACGCCGATCTGACCCCGCCCATGGGCGCCCATCGCCTCGATAAGGGGGCCGAGCCCATGGACCACGCCCATCACGTTGACGCGAAAAGCCTGCTCGAACGCCGCAAAATCGAGCCCGGTAGCCCGCGTATAGGGCGCAACGCCGGCATTCAGGAAGGCCAGCGCGATCGGACCATGCGCGAGCTGGATCGTGCGCACGACATCCGCCATGGCCTGCGCATCGGTGACATCCACCGGGTGCGCGACAATGCGCCCCGGCAGGCCCTGCGCCGCAAGCGCCAACTCTTCGAGCACCTCGATGCGTCGAGCGCTGGCCGCGACGGTGAAGCCACGGCGCGCCAGCTCAAGCGCAACAGCCCGACCTATTCCGGAACTGGCACCCGTGACCCAGGCACAGCCATCGGCAGGCTTGGCGCGATAGGTCATGGCGGCCCCTGCTGGCTCAAGACAATAGGCGCCATGAGCGACGGCTCACGGTCGCAATCCAGAGCGGTCGCTCGGATCAGTTGCGGAAGAGCTTCTGGACGATGCGCCCCACCGGGCCTGTCAGGCGCAGGGGCGCATCCGTGACGGCAAAGCAGATGCAATCGGCATCGTCGTCCGCAACCGGCTTGTGATCGAGTTCATGATCGGCCACAGCCACGTCGCCGCGTCTATAATGGCCCGTCAGATCGGTGAACCCGCCCTGCAGGACGAGCGTCACCTCTGCGCCGTCATGCGTATGCGAAGGCATCGCCTTGCCGGCCCGGATCCAGTAGAGCGTGGCGTCTTCACCCGCTTCG
>JBIPLL010000056.1:0-9725 GCA_044368425.1 Beijerinckiaceae bacterium | reverse complement strand
GATCAGGGGCACTCGCGGCTGACCCGCTCCCAGACCTTGCCGAAGCCCGACAGCGAATACTTGTCGGACAGGTTGTTGCCACGGCCTGAAACCACCTTGATCTCGACCTCCGATCCCGCCAGCAGCGCCTGCACGAAGGCGGGCTCCTCGGCCGGATTTCCGACCCAGGCTTTGTCGCCCTTGGTCACAAGCTGGAAATTGCGATTGCCGATACTGGCAGTGGCGGGCGCCCCCTCGCGCATGCCGAAGCCCATCACCCAGCTGACCTCGCTGCGCACGCGCTGCGCCGGGCGGACGGAAACGAACAGGAAAGCCGGATCGCGATTGAGATTGGCCGGCAGGCGCACGCGCGGCTTGGCCATCGCATAGCAGACCCGTGCTGCTCCCTGTCCCGATGCATAACCGGTCCAGGCGCCGGCTGTCTCGAGCGGGGTCGCCATGTTGGTTCCCGGCGCCGGCGCGGCGGCAGCCGCAGGCGCGCGCGCCTGCGCGGCGGCAGACGACGTCCCCGCGACGAGCGAGCCCGCGACAAGCGACAGCGTCAGGAGCGCACCACGGGCGAGCCGCCCGCCAAAGGCTGACGCCACCGCAAGACGCCTGACCAGGCCACGGACACCAGCGGCACGGGCCGAAAACTGTTGGAGACGCAACATCGGCAGAAACCTTTTGGGAAAAAGCCTTGCGGCCAAGAACGGAACCGGACGTCGAATCACGCCACCGATCATAGAGGCAGATGGCCGGGACAAAAGGCGCCCCGTCACGCTTTCCGCATCGATGGCCGAGCCCTGTGGACAGAGCGAGATTGCCTGATCACCGCAAAACTGGGCGAAACTTGGATGGGCGCTTCGCATGTTTCCATTTCGCCGAGGGCATGCCAAAGTCCGGCCTGCTTCGCGGCGCGATCACAGCGGCCAGCCAGCCGCCTTAACAGGTGGCTGCCGGGCGCTTGAACGGGTCGAGTCATCCCGGACGGGGCCGGCAGGGAGCATCAACATAAGCCGCCCCGATGGCGGCATCGGCGGTCAGGATAGACGTGGCGTCTCAGAGCGAACTCATCGCCTGGATCGAGGACGTGGCCCGGCATCGGGACCGCATTGCGTTCACGCGTCTGTTCGACCACTTCGCCCCACGCCTGAACGGCTATCTTCAGCGCCTTGGCTCTGACGCCGCACTGGCCGAGGAGGTGACCCAGGACGTCATGATGACGCTCTGGCACAAGGCAGCCCTGTTCGATTCCTCCAAGTCCTCGGTTTCGACCTGGCTGTTCAGGATCGCCCGCAACCGGCGCATCGATCTGATGCGGCGCAACAAGGTCGATTATCTCGACCCGAACGAACCCGCTTTGGCGCCCGTCGACAATCCCGAGATCGAGCGGATGATCGACGTCCAGCAGCGCGAGGAGGCCGTTCGCCAGGCCATGGTGCAGTTGCCCCCGGAACAGCTCGCGCTCGTGCGGCTCGCCTTCTTCGAGGGCCTGTCGCATGGCGACATTGCCGAGCGCACGCAATTGCCGCTGGGCACGGTCAAGTCCCGCATCCGCCTCGCCTTCACGCGCCTGCGACGCGCTCTGGAAGCCGAAGGCGTGGTCGAGATCGGCTGACGCCCGCCCACTGCGCGTCACGCGCGGATCACGTCACGCGATACAGGTCGGCTCGGCTCGGCGGCAGACCGCTGGGTCCGCGGGTGCGCTTCGAGACAAGCGTCTGGTTGACTCCGACCGCCCCGCGCTGGAAGGCGAGCGAGCAGCCCGCCAGGTAGAGCAGCCACATCCGCGTTTTGTCGGCCCCCACCTCCGCCTCCGCCTGGGCGCGCCGTGCGTTCAGACGCTCCCACCATAGATAGGTGGTGCGCTCGTAATGCTCCCGCCACGCCTCGACATCGTGGATTTCGAAGCCGTGGCGCTCCAGATTGGCAAGGGACATCGGCAAGGTGTCGAGCTCACCTCCGGGGAAAATATAGCGGATCAGCGCCTTGTATTCGGGCTTCAGCTTCTTGAAATCGCGTTCGTTCTTCTTCGTGCGGCGCGCGATGCAATGATGCAGGTAAAGCCCGCGCGGCGCCAGAAGCCTGTGGATCGTCGAGAAATAGGTCTGGTGATTGACGATGCCGACCTGTTCAAACATGCCGATCGAGGAAATCTTGTCGAACGTGCCGTCAAGCTGCGTATAGTCCTTCAGCACGACGGTGACACGTTCACCCAGGCCCCGCGCCTCGATCTTCTCCCGGGCGAGCCGGGCCTGCTCCTCCGCCAGCGTCACACCCGTGGCGATAACCCCGTAATGCTCGGCCGCGTGGCAGATGAGCGCGCCCCAGCCGCAGCCAATATCGAGCAGCCGGTCGCCCGGCTTCAGCCGCAGCTTGCGACAGATCATGTCGAGCTTGTCGCGCTGCGCCCGCGCGATGTCGTCGTGCCACTCCGTGAAATAGGCGCAGGTATAGACCATCTCCGGATCGAGAAAGAGCCGGTAGAACGCGTTCGAGACGTCGTAATGATAGGCGACATTCGCCTTGTTGGTTTCAGGCCGCCCGTCGCGCGCGATCTCGTCGCCCTTGATCCCCGCAACCGAACTCGGCGCCCCGGCCGGCGCGAACAGGAACCGCCACGCGAGATTGAGCAGCTTGCCCCGGCTGATGTCCCGCGCAAGCCGCCCGATCTTGCCTGCGGGCCTGCGGCGCGCCAGGTCGAAGATCGTCCCGTTCACGAGATCCAGCCGCCCGGCAACATGCATCTGCAGCACGGTGTCGAGCGTGGGACGCCGCACAAGCGCCGCGACGACGCCCTCATCAGCGATGCGAAGGCGCAGGTCATCGGCCGGGCCGTCGGCCGGAACGGCACTCCCATCCCACAATTCGAAGCCGAAATCGAGCTTCAGCGCCCTGTGTGCATCGCTCAGCAATGCCCGGGCAGCCTCGAGTCGCTTCGCTTGCCTGTCCATCCTGCCCCCGGGGCGGCGGCACACGCCACCTTGCCTGTCGTTTCCTAAACGCTGGCTCGCCAAAAAAGAAGGCCCGGCAAACGCCGGGCCTTGATCAGAGGGGCCCGCTGCGCGCGCCCGGGAGGAACCGACATGTCGGAACCGAGACCTCGAAACCGGAGGTTCAGAACTTGTAGGTGACGCCGGCGCCGATCAGCCAGGGATCGATCTTCACCTTGCCGCCGACGCCGCCGGCGAGCACACCGCCATTCACCTTCACCTTGGGCTCGAGGAAGATCTTCTTCACGTCGAAGTTGATACCCCAGTTCTGGTTCAGCATGATGTCGACGCCCGCCTGGAGCGCAAAGCCGAACGTGTCCTCGAGATCGAAGGACGTGAAGCCGCCCTTGGCCTTCTCGTTGAAGAAGATCGTGTAGTTGATGCCGGCACCGATATAGGGCTTCACCGAGCCCAGGCCCGTGAAGTGGTACTGCAGCATCAGGGTCGGTGGCAGCAGCCAGGCGTCACCGATGCGCACACCGGCCAGCGCGCCGGAGCCCTTCACCCGGTGGGGAGTGACGCCGAGAATGAGCTCGACGGCGAAGTTCGGCGTGAAGAAATAGGTGATGTCGAGCTCGGGAACGACCGAGGTGCTGATATCGACATCGCCATTGACGATGCGGCCACCAATCGTGTTGAGGGTCGCGCTCTCCTGCGGCTCGACCACGAGCACCCGGCCACGAATCATCCAGGGATTCCATGGGTTAGCGAAAACCGGAGCAGCCGGAACAGCCCGCGGCGACGGAATGTCGGCTGCCACAGCCGCGCCCGTCGCCGAGACCAACATCGCACCCACAAGAGCCGCGCGGAACATACCCATGATAACCCCCCGATTTGGTCTGAAACTCACTGCTGCCGCGCATTTGCGGCTTGCGATGAGCATTTTTAAATCGGTTTGGCCGGCCCAGGGTGTTGCGATAGATCAACCGGAAGCTGCATCGCGGCAGTCAGGCGACATCTGTTGCGACAACGCAACAACGAAATGACACTACGGAATGCAGGCATCCGAACAGTATTTTAAAATAACATGGCGCTGTGGACAGCACACGACATTCAGCCCTTGGGGCCGGTCAGTCCCGCCTGGCACCAGCCCGCACGCTGGCCCCGTGCGTAAAACCGGGCCAGACCGCGATCGAGCAGCGCCTGGCCAGCATCCGTCCCGTCAGAAGTGACAAGGCGGGCGACAACGCGCCCGTAATACTTGTCGGGCCCGACATCGCTGACCGTGACACCCCGGTTGCCAATCAGGGCAACCAGCACATCGCGGGCCTCCTCGGCCCGGACACGCTCCTGGACGCAGGCGCCGGCAAGCTCCGGCGTGTCGATGCCGCGCAGGCGCACGAGGGTCACGACCTCCTGTCCCGGCCATGTCTGGAGCCGCGCCTCGACCGTGTCCCCGTCGATGACGCGCAAGACCTGCCCGCGATAGGATTGATTGCCCGGCGCGGCGACCACGATCGCAGCAGGCTGTTCGGCCGCATCGGACCTCTGCTCCGCCATCGGCAGAAAGCCGGTATGCGCCTGCAGGACGGCGCCGGTGGAAAAGGCCACGAAACCGCAAGCCACGACAAGCCAGCCCGGCAACCGCCAGCGATCGCTGTCGGCGGCAAGATCGGGAACGGGCGATGCGGCTCGCGAGCGGAACATTGCGCGAACCTACCAGCACTTTCAGGCGATGTGAATATGATCCCTGCAACCGGATTACTTTCACACGCGCAATGAGTGTAGAGCGCAACACCTCTAGAAGTCGGCCGTCAGCCCCTTGATCTCCCAGTCGTCATAGCGGACCGGCTCGAGCCCGCCGCGACCGGCAAGTTCCTTGACGCGAGCAAGCTCGGCTTCCTTCGCCTCCTGCGTGGCGCGCCGTTCGGCGGCCTCTGCCAGCGCGCGCTGCGCGGCGGGCGAGAGGATCTTGCCGGGCGCAGCAAGCGGCGGGGAACCGGCATCGGTCACCGGCATGTGCGGCAGGCTTTCGCCCTGGCTGCTTTCCTCGGGCATCATGGTGCTCCGTTGGCGGTCATGCATCGGGCACCTGCGCGTCGAACGACTTGCGAAAGGCACCGTTTCACACCCACATAAGGCGAGCGGGCGAAGGCGCACAGCCCCTCTCTGGTCGCACCTGTCCTGCGCCGGATTGGCCCGATGGAGGCAATGGCATGAATTACTGGCGCACGGCGATCCTGCTTGGCGGCATGACGGCCCTGTTCGGCACAATCGGCCTGATGATCGGTGGCCAGACCGGCATGCTGATGGCACTCGGCATGGCCGGCATCGGCAATGTCATCGCCTGGTGGAACTCGGACCGGATGGCGCTTGCCGCCCACAACGCCCGCGAACTGTCCTACGAGGAAGCGCCCGAACTGGTCGGAATGGTGCACGAGCTCGCCGCCAATGCGAGCCTGCCGCCCCCGCGCGTCTATCTGATCGATCAGGACCAGCCCAACGCCTTCGCGACGGGGCGCAACCCGGAGAATGCGGCAGTCGCCGCCACCACGGGCATCATCCGTCTTCTGAGCCGCGAGGAACTGGCAGGCGTGATGGCCCATGAGCTTGCGCACATCAAGAATCGCGACACGCTCATCATGACGATCTCCGCGACGCTCGCCGGCGCCATCTCGACGCTGGCGCAGTTCGGCTTCCTGTTCGGCGGACGCGGCGACAACCGGCCGCATCCGATCATGCAGATCGCCATGGTGATCCTGGCGCCCCTTGCGGCCATGATCATCCAGATGGCGGTAAGCCGGGGCCGCGAATACGAGGCCGACAAGATGGGCGGCGAGATCTGCGGCAATCCGCTCTGGCTCGCCTCCGCGCTTCAGAAGATTTCGGGCGCGGCAGCCGTGATCCCGAACGAAAGCGCCGAGCGCCATCCGGCAACAGCCCATATGTTCATCGTCAATCCGCTGACGGCATCGACAACCTGTTCTCGACCCTTCCGGCTGCGGAAAACCGCATCGCCGCGCTGGTCCAGCAGGCTCAGGCGGCGGGCTTCGGCGCGGGTGCAATCGGTCAGGCGCACGCACCGGCCAATCCCTGGGGTGGAGACGGTCGCCAGCCTCCGCGTCGCGGTCCGTGGGGTTGACACGGCATCGGCCTCGCATCGGGGCCATGGCCATCACACCACGCAGGGTTTAAGGGCAGGTCATGAACAGCAAGACCGACAAGCCCGCCCGACCTGCCGCCCCATCGCGCAAGCCCGGCGACAGCCCGACAGGGCGCGATCCCAACAAGACCGGCAGGGCCGGCCGGGACCGGAATGTCCCGGGCCTGCCCGCCCGTTCGGTCGCGGCGGAAGCCTTTGCCCAGACCCTGCTCTCCGGCCGCGCCCTCGGCGACACGATGGAGCCGCTCGCGGCTGCGGCCCGGCTCGACGAGGCGGATGCCGGTCTCGCACGCGCCATCGCCACGACCGCGTTCCGTCATCTCGGCTCGCTGAGGGCAGCGATCGCACAGCGTCTGACGGCAGAGCTTCCCGCAAAGGCCGGCCCGCTCGAGGCGATCCTGATCACGGCTGCCGCCCAGATCGTCGATCTGGACGTGCCCGACCATGCCGCCGTCGATCTCGCCGTGCGCCTGACACGCCATGACAATCGCAGCGCGCCTTATGGCGGCCTCGTCAACGCCATCCTGCGCCGGATGGCCCGCGAGGCCGACGAGATCCGCGCCAGCCGCGACCCGGTCGCCGACATGCCGGACTGGCTGATGCAGCGCTGGCGCGCAACCTATGGAGCGGACATCGCCGCCGCCATGGCAGCAGCTCAGGGGGAGCCGGCAGCAATCGACCTCAGCGTCCGGGCCGACGCACAGCGCTGGGCCGACGAACTCGCGGCCCATCTCCTGCCCACCGGTTCCCTGCGCCTCGCGACACGCGAGCCTGTCAGCCGCCTGCCCGGCTACGAGGAGGGAGCGTGGTGGGTACAGGATGCCGCCGCCGCCATCCCCGCCCGCCTGCTGCGCGCGCAGCCCGGCGAGCGCGTGCTCGATCTCTGCGCCGCTCCCGGCGGCAAGACCGCCCAGCTCGCGGCGACCGGCGCGCAGGTGACAGCGCTCGACCGCTCCGACAAGCGCATGGCCCGCCTCATCGCCAACATGGAGCGTCTCGGCCTCACCGTGACACCGGTCGTCGCGGATGCATCGACCTGGCGGGCAGACCCCTTCGATGCGGTCCTGCTCGATGCCCCCTGCTCCGCGACCGGCACGATCCGACGCCATCCGGAAGTCGCCTGGACCAAGTCGCCGCTCGATCTCCTGAAGCTCTCCGCCATGCAGGGCCGGCTCCTTGCCCATGCCGCCACGCTGGTGCGGCCCGGTGGCCGGCTCGTCTTCTGCACCTGCTCGCTCGAGCCGGAGGAAGGCGAGGAGCAGGTCGCGTCTTTCCTCGCATCACACCGCGAATTCCGGCGCGTGCCTGTCCAGCCGGACGAGGTGCCCGGGCTCGAGGCGGCGGTGACACCGCAAGGCGACCTCAGGACGAGGCCCGACATGTCACCGGCCCCCGATCCGGTGCCGCCCGGCATTGATGGTTTCTTCGCCGCACGGTTTCAGCGCGCCTGACCGGCGGCAACCACTGTAGGCCCGATACACGCCGGCCACCCTCATTCGTTGCAACATCACGTGCAATATCACCTGTAAAGTCATCGGCAGGATCGATTTCGGGATCACTTGCTCGTGGATGAACCGCCATTGTCCCGGCGAGGCACTCGCCTTGCCCGCCGGGGATGGTTATCGTCGTCTTGACAAATTGGGCGGCCCTGTCGGGCGACAATGAGAATGGCGTAGATGCATCAGGGGATGGGGGCTGCTTCACGGTGAGCGTGGCGGTGGGACGCTGGCGACTGGCTCGGCTGGCGCTGCGGGCTCGTCTTCGGGGCTGGCGCATGGCCTGGGCCCGTCTGTGTGGACGGTTGCGTCCGCTGCGAGGCTTGCGTGCGGACCGGCTGATCGTGGCACCGCAGGACTTGCGCACGGCCGATCCCACCATCGCGGCCGACATCTATGCGGGCTATTTTGCCTTTGCCGGCAAGCTCGCCACCGTTAGCGGACAGACCCCATTCCGCATCCCGCCGCCCTCGCGCGCCTGGGCAGAGACGCTCTACGGCTTCGGCTGGCTGCGCCATCTGCGCGCGGCCGATACGCCTCTGGCGCGCGCCAATGCTCGCGCCCTGGTGGATGATTTCATCGGGGGCGGCCATGCGCGCGATCCCGCCGCCGGGGATCCGCGCGTCGTGGCCCGACGGGTCATCTCGCTCTTGTCGCAGGCCCCGCTTGTGCTGGAGGGCGCCGATCACCTCTTCTATGACCGCTACATGCGCGCCATTGCGCGGGACGGCGCGTGGCTCATGCGTATCGTGCGCCTGCTTGACGGCGAGGAGCGGCTGACCGCGCTGGTGGCGCTCGCCTATCTGACACTCGCCATGGCAGGAGCGGAGCGTTGGAGCAGGCGAGTCACCCGCTGGATGGAAGCGACGCTGGCGCAGGACATCCTGCCGGATGGCGGCCATGTCTCGCGCAATATCCGCCTCCATCTCGAACTGGTCGCGGACCTGCTGCCGCTGCGCGAGGTCTATGTCAGGCGGGGCATCGAGGTGCCGCGCGAGCTTTCCGGGGCCATCGACCGGATGATCCCGATGCTGCGGCTCTTCCGTCACGGCGACGGGTCGCTGGCCCTGTTCAACGGCATGGGGCTCACCCCCGCCGGGCTCGTCGCCGCCCTGCTGGCCCATGACAGCGCCATGGGCCAGCCGATCATGCACGCGGTCCAGTCCGGCTATGAACGGCTGGAAGCCGGCACCACCGTCGTCATGGCCGATTGCGGCGCCCCGCCCCCGGTGCTGCATTCGCGCGAGGCCCATGCCGGAGCCCTCGCCTTCGAGATGTCGACCGGCCCCTATCGCCTCGTCGTCTCCTGCGGCGTCCCGCGTGGAGGTCCGCCCGAGATACGGCAGGCGGTGCGTGCCACTGCCGCCCATTCCACGCTGGTCATCGACGATAGATCGTCTGCTCGCTTCCTCGCTCCGGGCGGGCTCGGCCACCGGCTGGGGCCGGTGATCATCGCCGGCCCGGAGACGATGCCCGCCTGGCGCGGCACGCGCGAGGACGGCGCGCAGGTTCTGGAAATGTCGCAGGATGGCTACGAGCCCGCCTTCCGGCTGACCCATATGCGCCGCCTCAGCCTCGACGCCAGCGGCGAGCGGCTGTCGGGCATCGACAGCCTGTCCGGCGAAGGACTGCAGGAGGCACCGAACGCGGTGCTACGCTTCCACCTCCACCCCGCAGTCAAGGCAAGCCGCGTCGGGGACGGGCACCTCGTCATCATGGTGCAGCCCAACGGGGAGACCTGGGGCTTCGAGACGAATGCCGAGACCGTCTTCCTCGAGGACAGCATGTTCTTCGCCGCGGCCGATGGCGCGCGCCGCACGAGCCAGATCGTCGTCGGCTTCGCGGCGATACCCGGCACCATGGTGACCTGGTCGTTCCACAGGATCGGTCGCGCAGCCCCCCGCACGCCCCGGCCGCGAGCCTCGGGCAGCGACGAGCGACTGCTCGAGCCATGATCTGCGGCAGGGGACGGTGCAACCGCCCCACACTCTGCCGGGTTTGCTTCCCGTCTGCTTGGTGCTAACGGACCCTCGTGTTGCGCTGCGAAAGCAGCCTGTCCCGCCCTGCCAGCGAGCCTGCCATGCCCACGAACCTGAAGCGCGTGACCCGCGCCCTCCTTTCCGTCTCGGACAAGGCGGGATTGATCCCCTT
>JBIPLL010000274.1:0-4748 GCA_044368425.1 Beijerinckiaceae bacterium | reverse complement strand
GCTGGGACGCTCGCCGTCACAGGCCTTCCAGATCTACATCGTCGAGCCGCTGCTCGACCCGTGGGCCCGGCAGGAGATCCTGATCAAGGCGACGCCGCTCGTGCTGATCGCCATCGGACTCAGCCAGTGTTTTCGCGCCAATCTCTGGAATATCGGCGCCGAGGGGCAGTTTATTGTTGGCGCGCTCCTGGCCTCGTGGCTCGCGCTCAAGCTCGGACCCTCGGGCGTCTGGGCCATCCCGCTCCTGCTCGTTCTTGGCGCGCTCGGCGGGGCGCTCTATGCGGCGATACCGGCTCTGCTCAAGGTGCGCTTCGGCGTGAGCGAGATCCTGACGAGCCTGATGCTCGTCTATGTCGCCGAACTCCTGCTCGATTATCTGGTGCGCGGGCCGTGGCGCGACCCGAAGGGCTTCAACTTCCCGCAGACTCGCCTGTTCGACGACAGCCTCCACCTGCCCACATTCGGAGCCGACGCGCGGCTGCATATCGGCGTGATGCTGATGCTGGTGGCGGTCGTCATCGCGGCGGTCGTCATGGGCCGGACCCTGTTCGGCTATCGGTTGCGCGTCTCGGGCGATGCGCCGCGCGCCGCGCGCTTTGCGGGCTTCGACATCCAGCCCACGACAATCATCGTGTTCCTCATCTCGGGCGCTCTTGCGGGATTGGCCGGCATCATCGAGGTGCTGGGCCAGATCCACCAGCTCAAGCCGGTGATCTCGCCGGGCTATGGCTTCACGGCAATCATCGTCGCCTTTCTCGGCCGCCTGCATCCGGTTGGCATCCTGATGGCGGGCCTGGTGCTTGCGATCACCTATATCGGCGGGGAATCGGCCCAGATCCTGATGAAGCTGCCCTTCGACGTGACGCGCGCCTTCCAGGGCCTGCTGCTCTTCTGCGTGCTGATTGCCGACGCGCTCGTCACCTATCGGCTGCGCATCGGTTGGGGGAGGGCGCCGGCATGACCCTGTTCGAGGCAGTCCTCCTCACCGTCGTCACGGCGGCAACGCCGCTGCTGATCGCGGCAATCGGCGAACTCGTTGTGGAGCGCGCCGGCATCCTCAATCTCGGTGTCGAGGGCATGATGGCGGTGGGCGCAGCCTGTGGCTTCGCGGCAGCCATCGTCACGGGCTCGACCTTTTTGGGCTTTGCCGGCGGGGCCATGGCCGGCATGGTCCTGTCGCTGCTCTTCGCGCTGGCCGTGCTGGGTTTTGCGGCCAATCAGGTGGCCTCGGGTCTCGCCCTGACCATTTTCGGTCTCGGCCTGTCAGGCCTCATTGGCGCGCCTTTCGTTGGCTCGCGCCGCGATCAGGTCGGCGAACTGCACATTCCCGGTCTCACGGACCTGCCTTTCGTGGGCCAGCTCTTCTTCGGGCAGGACGCCATCGTCTATCTGTCCATCGTGCTCACCATCGCGGTGGCGTGGTATCTCACCCGCACGCGTGCCGGCCTCAATTTGCGAGCCATCGGCGAGGATCACGGCTCCGCCCACGGGCTCGGCCTGCCGGTGATGCGCACGCGACTGCTCGCCATCATGTTCGGCGGAGCCTGTGCGGGGCTTGCGGGTGCCTATCTCTCGCTGGTCTATACGCGCTTCTGGTCGCCGGGCATGACATCGGGGCGCGGCTGGATCGCGCTGGCGCTTGTGGTCTTCGCGTCCTGGAGGCCGGGCCGCGCCTTTTTCGGTGCCTATCTCTTCGGCCTCGCGACCGTTCTCCAGCTCCACGCACAGGCAGGCGCCATCGGTCTGCCATCGCAGCTTCTCTCGGCGCTGCCCTATCTCGTGACGATCATCGGCCTCGTCCTGCTCTCGATCCGCGACAGGCGCGCGCTCGGCGCGCCGGGCTCGCTTGGCACACCCTTCGCGCCCGATCGATGAGCGCCAGCCGGCTGCCTCCTGCGGGCACACCTCATTGCCAACCGGCCCCGCCTCCTTTATCCGCGCGGCAGGGGTTGGGCGCGGGCGCCCGGATGACGGATCGGACGGATCATGGGTTTCAAATGCGGCATCGTGGGCCTGCCGAATGTCGGCAAGTCCACGCTCTTCAACGCTCTGACGCAGACGGCGGCGGCGCAGGCGGCCAATTATCCGTTCTGCACCATCGAGCCGAATGTCGGTGACGTGGCGGTGCCCGACGAGCGGCTCGACAGGCTCGCCGCCATCGGGAAGTCCGCGCAGATCATCCCCACGCGCCTGACCTTCGTCGATATTGCCGGCCTTGTTCGCGGAGCCTCGCGTGGCGAGGGTCTCGGCAACCAGTTCCTCGCCAATATTCGCGAGGTCGACGCCATCGCCCATGTGGTACGCTGCTTCGAGGACGGCGACATCACGCATGTCGAGGGCCGGATCGATCCTGTCGCCGACATCGAGACGATCGAGACTGAATTGATGCTGGCCGATCTCGACAGCCTTGAGCGGCGCGTCGTTGCGCTCGAGAAAAAGGCCCGCGGCGGCGACAAGGAGGGCAAGGAAACCCTCGACCTCGTCAACCGCTCGCTCGTCCTCTTGCGCGAGGGCAAGCCCGCCCGCCTCGTCGAGGTGAAGGCGGAGGAGAAGCGGCTGTTCGACCTGCTTGGCCTTCTGACATCCAAGCCGGTGCTTTATGTCTGCAATGTCGAGGAGGCGAGCGCTGACAAGGGCAATGCCTTCTCGGACCGTGTCATGCAGCGCGCAAAGGAGGAGGGCGCCCGCGCTGTCGTCGTATCCGCCCGCATCGAAAGCGAGATCGCGGTGCTGCCGGCCGAGGAGCAGGCCGACTATCTCGAGGCCATCGGCCTGAGCGAGCCGGGCCTCAACCGCGTCATCCGCGAGGGTTATGCTCTCCTCGGGCTGGTGACCTATTTCACCGTCGGGCCGAAGGAAGCACGTGCGTGGACGATCACGACCGGCACTAAAGCCCCGCAGGCGGCCGGTGTGATCCACACGGACTTCGAAAAAGGCTTCATCCGCGCCGAAACCATCGCCTATGACGACTATACGACGCTCCATGGCGAGGCCGGCGCGCGCGATGCCGGCAAGCTGCGCCTCGAAGGCAAGGAATATGTCGTGCAGGACGGCGATGTCCTGCATTTCCGCTTCGCCAACTGACGGGCATTTGCTGGACCGTGATCACAATCGCGTGGTCGCCGCTCCAAAGCCACGTTCAGAGCGTTGAATCCGGTGAGTGGCGGAAATGAATCCGCCACGTCCGGAGTTACGACGATGGATACGGGCTTCGAGGCCATCGACGATCTGGCCGTCTGGACGTCCCCGCTGCTGAGCGAGCTTGCACTCGGCCTCGCGGTGGCGGCGGCCATCACGATCTGGGTGCTGGCCGGCATCTGGCGCCAGGCGCGCCTCAGTCCCGACGAACTGGGCGCGCCGTTGCGCCCGCACGATGCCGGCCACGCTGCCGGAGTCGAGATTGATGCGGAGGAGCTCAGCGGCGCCATGCACCGCTGATATTCTCGTTGAAGGGCCGGCGCTTACTTGCGCTCAAGCGGGCAGGTATTCATGCCCAGCAGCGTATAGGCCGGGCAGAAGCGGAACAGGCCCGTCAGCAGCGGCACGAGGCCGACCCAGCCCCATGCGGTCTGCGGCCCGACAAACACCATCGCGATCAGCGCCAGACCAACGACGATCCGCAGGATCCGGTCGATACCACCAACATTCACGCTCATGACGTCTCTCCCGTGCCGGACGCCGCGATCTGCGGTGTCGATAGGGAGAGTATGACCGATCCTGCCGGACCTGTCGGTGATCAAGTCACGCAGCGCCGGCAAGACGGCGCGCTTTTGCGCTGGATCAATCCATTGCCCCGGCTCGTTTGGCGAGCGCACCCGGATCGCGCACCGTGATCGCACCGCGCGTCAGTTCAAGCAGCCCTTGCCGCGCGAGTGCATCGAGCGTGCGGCTCACCACTTCGCGCGCGGAGCCGATCTCGTCGGCCAGCGTCTGATGCGTGATGCGGATCACGTCGCCTGCCAGGGGCCTCCGCGCCATCAGCGCGCCGCACAGCCGCGCCTCGATCGACACGAAGGCAACCGCTTCCAGCAGCCGCGTGATCTCGTCGAGCCGCTCTCCAAAGCGCGAGAACACGAAGCGCCGGAACAGGGGCGACACGCCCATCAGGGCCTCGAAGCGCGGCAGCGGCATGATGACGGCGCGGCACGCAGCCTCGGTGACGCCCTCGGCCGTGTAATGCGCGTCACCCAGCGCGCACAGGGTCGTTTGCACGCAGGTTTCGCCATGGCCGACCCGATACAGCACGATGGAGCGCCCTTGCGGCCCCGTGATCGCAACCCGGATCGAGCCCTCGATCAGGATGACGAAGCCGGGGCAGGCGCTGCCCGGCGAAAACAGGATCGTGCCGGCCGGCACGGAAACGGGAGCGAGATCCCGCACATAGGGCAATGCGGCCTCTTCCAGCCCGGCAAGCGCAGGATAGCTCGCAAGCCAGTCGGGGCGCGACGAGGGAGCGGCGGACGTCATGCGATATTGGACCTGCCGTGCGCCTGCCGGTCAATATGCATCACGGGCCGTGCGCCTTCCGGCACGACTGGGCCTCTGATATCGTTCAGGAATCAGGACTGGAGATCGGATGCGCTGGTTTGAGGATATGCAGCCCGGCGAAACCGGCAGCCTCGGCGGTCTGGACGTGACGGCTGACGAGATCATCGCTTTCGCGCGGGAATTCGACCCTCAGCCCTTCCACCTCGACGGGGAGGCGGCGCGCGGCACGATGGCCGGCGGGCTGATCGCGTCGGGCTGGC
>JBIPLL010000252.1:0-4975 GCA_044368425.1 Beijerinckiaceae bacterium | reverse complement strand
CTCGTTGCCGATGGCCTTCTCGCCGGTGCCGCGTCGCAAGGCGCACCCGGGGTGGACGAGGTGCGCTGGCTGCGCCCGGTCCGGCCGGGCGACCGGCTGACGGCCCGCTACGAGATCCTCGATGCACGGCCCTCCGCCACGCGCCCGGCCATCGGCATTGTGCGGTTCCGCTTCACGCTCGAGAACCAGAAAGACGAGCCGGTGCTGGAGCAGGTGAATGCGATCATGTTTGGCCGCAGGCCAGCAGCGGGAGCGGCCTGATGTTCTGCGATGATCTCGTCATCGGCGAGCGGGTGGAACTGGGCACGCGCCATTTCAGCCTTGAGGACATCCGGCGCTTCGCAGGTCAATTCGACCCGCAGCCATTCCATCTCGACGAGGATGCGGCCCGCAATTCCGTGCTGGGCGGGCTCTGCGCGTCTGGTTGGCACGTTGCGGCCGGCTGGATGCGCTGCATGCTCGACTGGCGTGCAGGCATGGCCGCACGCTTGCAGCAGCAGGGTCAGCCCGTCGGTCAACTCGGCCCGTCGCCCGGCTTCCGCAACCTCGTCTGGCGCCGGCCGGTGCGGCCGGGCGACACGATCCTGTATAGCTCGACCACCACCGCCATCCGCCCCTCCGCCTCGCGCCCCGGCTGGGCGCTGGTGTTCCAGCACAATGCCGGCCTCGACGAATCCGGGCGCGAGGTCTTCGCCTTCGAGGGGTGCGTCTTCTGGCAGATGCGGCCTGCCGCCTGATCAGCCGAGCCGCGGCTGCGGCTGGCGCGTGCCGGTGGCGAAGGTGATGGTCTTGCCGAACAGGCTGCCCATCAGGTCGACGACCAGTTGCGCGCTGCGGCCCCGGACGTCGAGCATGGGATTGAGCTCGACCACATCGACCGAGCCCACGAGCCCGGTTTCGTGCAGCATCTCCATGACGAGATGGGCTTCCCGATAGGTGAGGCCGCCGGGGACCGGTGTCCCGACAGCCGGCGCGAGTTCGGGATCGACCACATCCACGTCGAAGCTCAGATGGACATGCGTGGTCGCGGGGTCGCAGCCGGCCAGCGCATCGCGCAGCAGCGAGCACACGCCGAATTCGTCGATGGCCCGCATGTCGATGCAGGCCACGCCTGCATCGGCGATGGCCCGCTTCTCGATGAGGTCGATGGAGCGCGCCCCGATCACGCAGCAATCGCGTGTGGCGAGGGCCGGAAACGACCGGTCGGGCAGCAGTGCCGCAAGCTCCTGATTGCCGGTCAGGAACGCAAGGCTCATCCCGTGCAGGTTGCCCGATGGCGAGGTCTGGGGCGTGTTGAAGTCGGCATGGGCATCGAGCCAGAGCACCACCAGCCGCTTGCCCTGGCTCGCCACATGGCGCGCCACGGCGCTGATCGACCCCATGGCGATGGAATGGTCGCCGCCGATGGCGAGCGGCCTCTGCCCCGCCTGCAGGCTCGCGAAGGTTTCGTCGTGCAGCGCCTCCAGCCACAGCGAGATGCGCTCCGCATGATGGCCGAGATGCGAGACATGGCGCGTCAGGCCGGGCGCTGGCGTGCGGCTGGCGATATCTCCCAGATCGATGACCGGATGACCGAGCTCGGACAGGCCGGAAACGAGCCCCGCCGCCCGCGCGGCCGCGGGGCCGATCTCCGTCCCGGACACGCCAGCACCAAGCCCGCAAGGAACGCCGATCACG
The DNA here is from genome assembly GCA_044368425.1 of Beijerinckiaceae bacterium. Taxonomy (GTDB): domain Bacteria; phylum Pseudomonadota; class Alphaproteobacteria; order Rhizobiales; family Beijerinckiaceae; genus JBIPLL01. The sequence continues at coordinate 3,298 of JBIPLL010000252.1, read as the reverse complement.
GCGATAGGGGTTTGCCTCCCGGGCGGGTGACGAAGCAGGGCGGTGTCCGGCATGACGGTCCTCGGCAGCACGACGCAACAATGAGCGTTCAGGAACGCCATTTCCGCTTCAATGGGAAGGCGCTTCGACGCTCTCTTTTCAGCAGTTCCTGTGCATGAAGCAGGCAAAATCGGAATATTCTGTGCCCGCTTGCAGATACGCCGTTTCCGTCGGCGCCTGCGGGGAAACCGGCAGCCTGATCATACACTTGAAAGGCAGGGAGAAGGGCGCATGGATGTGGTGAGCCGGGAGGGGATCGAACCCTCGACCACATGATTAAAAGTCACGTGCTCTACCGCTGAGCTACCGGCCCCTGGGTCGTCGGCGAGCGCTGCCGCCAATCGCGCCGACGACGGGAAGACCCGGCGTCAGCGTCCACAGGTGCGCTGCAATAGGGGCTTGCAGCGCAAAGATCAAGCGAATGCCCGCGCTGTTCGCCGCTATCCCCGGCGAACGGTGCGAGACCTCATTCCGCGCCGGCTGTCTCCGGGCGCTGCACGGGCGCTGCCGGAAGCCGACCGAGAAGTGCGAGCAAGGCACGGTCATGCTGGACGATCATGCGTTCCCGCGGCTTCAGCCAGGAGGCCGCTTCCGCCACGGTTTCGGCATCGACGAGCTTGGCCTGCGCCACCACATGGTCGGGATCGATCTGCCCGCGCCCGCGCTGCGGCTGTGCGGGGAGCATGGCCACATGTCGATCCATGAGCACGGGGTCCGTGGCGAGCGCGGTCAGACCGTCGGTCTCGTCGATATTCTTCTCCGCGAACCTGGCCTGCAATTCGTTCGAGCGGATGACGATGGGCGGGGGCGTGCTCTCCTCCGGCGTCAGCAGCAGACCCCAGCGCTTGAGCGCCAGCCCCAGCGCCAGCTGCCCGCTCAGCCACGAAAGCGGAATGGCGAGCACGAGCCCCAGAATGGTGGGCGACATCCAGGCGAAGAGCGAGGTCGCGATCAGGAAGGCCGAAACGCCCGTGAACAGGCCGAGCAGGACTTGCCAGCGATGACGCCGCACGATGTCGCGGAAGGGGATCGAGCCATCGTCCCGCCGCTGCGGCTGCCAGCCCGCATCGCGCCCGAGCAGGATATTAAAGACCGAGCCCGACTGGATGACCATCATGATGGGCGCCAGCAGGGCCGACAGGATCACCTCGATCAGCGCCGAGACCACGAGCCGGAAGCCGCCGCCCGATTGCCGCCGGTCGGCGCTGCGCCACAGGGTCAGGATCAGGCCGAATGCCTTGGGCGCGAGCAGGATGCCCATGGTCAGCGCGAACAGCGCAAGCGCGCGCTCCGCATCGAAGCGCGGCCAGGCAGGAAAAAGGTGGAACTCCTGCGTGAAATATTCCGGCCGCACGAGCTGCGACTGCAGGACCAGCACGATGCCGACCACAAGCTGCGCCAGCCAGAAGGGCGAGGCGAGATAGCCCATGATGCCGGTGGCGAAATGCTGGCGCGTCGCGAGCTTCAGGCCCCGCGCGCCGATGATGCGCATGTGCTGGAGATTGCCCTGGCACCAGCGCCGGTCCCGTGCCGACAGGTCGATGAGCGAGGGCGGGCTCTCCTCGTAGCTGCCGGTGAGTTCCGGCAGCATGTAGACGCTGTAGCCCGCCCGCCGCATCAGCGCGGCTTCCACGAAGTCGTGGCTCAGCACGTGACCGCCAAAGGGCGGCCGGCCCTTGAGGTCCGGCAGGCCGCAATACGCCGCGAAGGCAGCGGTGCGGATGATGGCGTTGTGCCCCCAGTAATTGCCGTCCCGGCCCGACCAGGCAGCGAGGCCCGTGGCGATCACGGGACCATAGACCCTCGCCGCGAATTGCTGGAGCCGCGCGAAGAACGTGTTGCGATTGATGATCAGCGGCAGCGACTGGATGATCCCGGAATCGGGGTCGGCCTCCATTGCTGCGGCAAGCCGCACGATGCAGTCGCCCGTCATCACGCTGTCGGCGTCGAGCACGAGCATATGCTCGTAATGGCCGCCCCACCGCGTCACGAAGTCGGCGATGTTGCCGGCCTTGCGGTGATGGTTCTTCGGGCGGTGCCGGTAAAAGACCCGCGCGCCCGGCCCCCATTCCTCGCGAAGCGCAAGAAAGGCTCGCTCCTCCGCCACCCACACGTCCGGGTTCGTCGTGTCGGACAAGATGAAATAGTCGAAGGCGTCACCCAGCCCGGTCGCATCGACCGATTCCCGGATCGCTGTCATGGCCGCGCAGGTGCGCGCCGTCGACTCGTTATAGACCGGCATCACGATGGCCGTGCGCGCGCCAAGCCGGGTGGGCGCCGGACCAGGGCCGCGCGAGCGCAGCAGCACCCAGAACCCCAGCACCGCCGACGTGAAGGCAAGGGCGATCCACGAGAAATTGACCGTGAACAGCACGAGCAGCAGATATTGCAGGAACGTGGTGCGGCTCACCGACACGACGGCATACATCTCGTAGGCGCCGTAGAAGGTCAGCGCCAGCGCGCCGCCGAACACGAAAATCCGCGAGAGCCATGGCACCGGCCAGCGCGTCGTGCGCTCGCGCTCCTGCGCCTTGCTCCAGCGCGAAAACGACTGCGTGGGCATCGCAAGCGGCTTCTCGGGCGGCAATGGCTCGAAGGCGGCCGGACCCGTAGCCCCCGCCTTCTGTTCGTCCTCATGGATGACACGCACGCTCACGCCGTCCATCGATACAACCAGGTCTCGCTGGCGGGTTTGCCGGCGGCCTCCAGAAGCAGACGCAATTCCACGCTGGCTTCGTTGCCGGGGTCAAGGTCGAATCCGATGCGCACGGTCTTGCGCTCCGGATAAGGCCAGACGCGGATATTCGTGAGCGCGCCCGGCGTCGCCGACAGGATGGGTTTCAGTTCCACGATCCGCCCGGCATCGGCCAGCCCATCGCCGACGAAATCGACCATGAAGCGCCGCCGCCTCGGCCCGCCCGGCGCGCGACCGATGCGCGATCCCCGCACGATGGCGAGTGCAGGACGCTCCGGCGGCTCCCAGCACCAGTATTGGCGCAGCGCGAAGGCCCATTCCGTGCCCGGCGCAAGCGGCTGGCGGGGCCGCCAATAGGCTAGAATATTGTCGTTCACCTCGGAATCGCTCGGGATTTCGAGCAGCTGCACGGCGCCCTGGCCCCAGTCGCCAAGCGGCTCGATCCACAGGCTCGGCCGTCGCTGGAACTGCTGGTCGTCGTCCTGGAACACGGTGTGATCGCGCTCGCGCTGCAGAAGCCCGAAGCCCTTGGGCGACTGGTCGGCAAAAACCGAGATCTGCAGC
>JBIPLL010000249.1:0-4982 GCA_044368425.1 Beijerinckiaceae bacterium | reverse complement strand
GATGCCTATCTGCCGCTCGTACGCCGGGCCGGTGGCGTGCCGCGCATCGTGACGTTGACCCCGCCCGCCTTCCGCATCACCCGCGAAGCGCTGGAAGCAGCCTTTTCGCCGCGCACGCGCGTCGTGCTCATCAATAATCCGCTCAACCCGACGGCGACGATCTGCCCGGTGGAGGATCTCGATCTCGTGGCGGAATTCTGCACGCGCTTCGATGCAGTGGCCGTCTGCGACGAGGTCTGGGAACATGTCGTGTTCGACGGACATCGCCATGTGCCGCTGATGGCGCGGCCCGGCATGCGGGAGCGGACCGTCAAGATCGGCTCGGCGGGCAAGATCTTCTCGCTGACGGGATGGAAGGTCGGCTTCGTCTGCGCCGATGCCAGCCTGATGAAGGCGCTTGCCAAGGCGCACCAGTTCATCACCTTCACGACGCCGCCCAACCTTCAGAGCGCGGTGGCCTTCGGGCTGGGAAAGGACGACGGCTATTTCGAGGGCATGCGTGCGGGCCTGCAGCGCTCCCGCGACCGTTTCGTTGCCGGGCTCGACCGGCTCGGCTTCAGCGTGATCCCGTCGGCCGGCACCTATTTCGTCAATATCGATATCGCGCCCCTCGGTGAGAGCGACGACGTGGCCTTTTGCGAGCGGCTGGTGCGCGAACATGGCGTGGCCGCGATCCCCGTCTCGGCCTTCTATCCGGAGAGGGATGTCCGCAATGTCGTGCGCTTCTGCTTCGCAAAGCGTGACGAAACGCTGGACGGGGCGCTGGAACGGCTGGCGCGGCTGACCGCTACGGCCTGACCAAGCCCGGGGAGGCTGCGAATCCCCAGAGTCGGGCAGGCGCAAGCGCTTGAGGCTGCAACGCTATTTCGCGACGGCTCGCTTGCAGTAAAGCGTTTCATCGCGCGGAGAAATCGACTAGCCTTCACGTTGCGGGTGGATATGCCCCGCCATGTCGCAACTCTCGCCTCGTGCAGGAGGACCAGCCAGAAAATGCAGACGAATCCCGTCCCGCTCACCCCCGCGATCCGCAACATCGTCCGCCGGACGTTCGGACAGGTCCTCGGTTTGTCGGCGCTCGCCTGTTTCGGGCTGACGCTTGGCGCAGGCCTGGCCGGGAGCGCCGCACAGGCGCAGGGCAAGGTCGTCAACATCTATAACTGGTCGGATTATATCGACCCGAAGATGCTCGAGGAATTCACGGCCGAAACCGGCATCAAGGTCGTCTACGACACCTATGACAACAACGAGATCGTCGAGACGAAGCTGCTTGCCGGCAAGTCGGGCTATGACATCGTGGTGCCGTCGGGTCCGTTCCTGCAACGGCTGATCGGCGCCAAGGTGTTCCAGCCGCTCGACAAGGGCAAGCTGACGAATGCCGGCAATATCTGGCCCGAGATCGCCCAGCGCCTGACGGTCTACGATCCCGGCAACCGGCACGCCGTGAACTACATGTGGGGCACGACCGGCATCGGCATTAACGTGAAGAAGGTCAGGGAGCGGCTCGGCGACGTACCGCTGAACACCTGGGATCTGGTGCTGAAGCCGTCCGTTGCGGCCAAGCTGAAGGATTGCGGCATCCACATGCTGGATGCGCCCGAGGACATCTTCCCCGGCGTGCTCGCCTATATGGGCAAGAACGGCGATTCCAAGAAGGAAGAGGATCTGCGCGCCGCCGCCGACCTCCTGATGAAGGCGCGCGGCAATATCCGCAAGTTCCACTCGTCCGAATACATCAACGCGCTCGCAAATGGCGACATCTGCGTGGCCGTCGGCTATTCGGGCGACGTGTTGCAGGCGCGCAAGCGCGCCGAAGAGGCCAAGAACGGCGTGGACGTCTCCTATATCATCCCCAAGGAAGGGGCTCTGATGTGGTTCGACTCGATGGCGATTCCGGCTGACGCGCCCAATGCCGCCAATGCCCATGCCTTCATCGACTTCATGCTCCGGCCCAAGGTTGCGGCGGCCAACACGAATTTCGTGGCCTACGCGTCCGGCAACAACGCGGCGAAGCCGTTCGTCGATCCCGCGATCCTGAAGAACCCGGGTGTCTATCCGGACGATGCGGCCTTCAAGCGCCTGTTCACGAATACAAGCTTGGACGACAAGACGCAGCGTCTCGTCACGCGCCTCTGGACGCGGGTGAAGACCGGACGCTGAGGCGCCGCGAAAGAGCGGTCAGGCGGCATGTGTGCCGCCTGACGCCCGGGCCGGCTAAAACCCGCGCAGAGCGACCCGCGCCTCGAGATCGACAAGATAGGCGTCGGGATCGGCCACCAGCGCGCCCAGCCCGCGCAAGGCGGCATGCGGATCGATGACGAGCACGGTGCCGATGTGCGCCACCATGCGCTCCATGGGTGCCTTGGCGCAAAAGGCGGCGCGGAATACGGCCGCATCGAGCAGGGGCAGGAGCCGCGGGGCGACGCCACCGGTCAGGTAGACTCCGCCGCGTGCATTGAAGGTCACCGCCATGTCCCCTGCGATGCGGGCGAGCAGCCGCAGGAAGAGACGCGCCGTGATGGCCGCCTCGCCGGACGGGTCGGCCAACGCGGCCTGCGTGACGCCAGCCGGGTCAAGGTCTCCGGGAGGCAGGCTGCGCGCCGCCAGCCGTGCCCGGTGAAGGCGCATCAGCCCCGGCCCCGACAGGATGCATTCAGCCGTGACACGGCCTGAAACAGGCTCGAAATGAGGCCAGATCGCGCGTTCCTCGGCGCAGACCGGGCCGACATCGACATGCCCGCCCTCGCTCGCGAGAGGCAGCCATGCCGTCCGGCCCGTCAATCTTACCGGCGCGATCGCACCGACGCCAAGCCCCGTGCCGGGTCCGATGGCGAGCCGCACGCCCTCACTCCCCGCCGGCACGTCCCCGATGGCGTGAAGCCCATCGGCGGCGAGGACCGGAAGGGCGAGGGCCTGTGCCTCGAAATCGTTGAGGATCAGCACCTGCTCGACCTCGCAGGCCTGGGCGAGCGTCGCGGCGTCGAGCGTCCAGCCCGCATTGGTGAGTTCCACGCGCCGCCCCTGCAGGGGCCCTGCCGCGCTGATCGCGATGCTGCGCGGACGCGCAGGCGCCGCGGCCTGTGCCAGCGCGTGGAGAAAGGCGGCCTCGGCCGTCGGAAAGGCGCCCGTCTCGAGCCGCATCAGGGGCACGATATCGGCGTGGGGACTGTCGATGCGCCCGAAGCGTGCATTCGTGCCGCCGATATCCGCCAGCAGAACCGGAAAACGGAACATGGTCATGGCTTCGCGCTTCTCAGGGTCATGGCGTGGCGCTTCTCATGGGCGCGGAGTGCGGTCAAGCGGCCCTGCCCACCTGCGGTTGCGAACCGTCCCGCCGCGCGCCATGCCGCAGGCTGGACCCGACGCCTCCATCGTCGGACTTGGAAGCCGCGAGACAAAGTCCTAGAACGCCTGCACGCGCCTGCGGGGACCGCCGGCGAGATCGCTCACCGTGCCTGCCATTCGCGGCCGCTCCCTCGGGCCGCTCAAGCCGAGACGAGATCATGACCGACAGCACAGGCGCCTAGGTCCATGCTCCCCTGTTCCCGCACGGGCCGGACCGCACGACCTATCGCAAGCTGACGAGCGAGGGCGTCAAGGTCGAGACGATCGGGGGGCGCGAATTCATCACCGTGACGCGCGAGGCGCTGCGCGTTCTCGCGGAGGCGGCCTTCATCGACATCAACCACCTGCTGCGTCCGGGCCATCTCGCCCAGCTGCGCAAGATCATCGACGATCCCGAGGCGACAGAAAACGACCGGTTTGTCGCGTTCGACCTGCTCAAGAACGCCAATATCGCGGCCGGTGGCGTGCTGCCGATGTGCCAGGACACGGGCACCGCGATCGTCATGGGCAAGAAGGGGCGTTTCGTCTGGACCGACGGCACCGACGAGAGTGCGCTGGCCGAAGGCATCCGGGACGCCTATCTCAAGCGCAACCTGCGCTATTCGCAGCTCGCGCCGATCTCGATGTTCGAGGAGCGCAACACGCGCTCGAACCTCCCCGCCCAGATCGAGCTCTATGCCGAGGGCGAGGACGCCTACAAGTTCCTGTTCGTGGCCAAGGGCGGCGGATCGGCCAACAAGAGCTTTCTCTATCAGGCGACGCCGTCCGTGCTGACCCATGACCGGATGATCGCCTTCCTGAAGGAAAAGATCCTCACGCTCGGCACCTCGGCCTGCCCGCCCTATCACCTTGCCATCGTTATCGGCGGCCTGTCGGCCGAGCAGACGCTGAAGACCGTGAAGCTCGCCTCCACCCGCTATCTCGACGACCTGCCCACGACCGGCGGCGAGGATGGCCACGCCTTCCGCGACGTCGCCATGGAGGAAGAGGTCCACAAGCTCACGCAGTCGCTGGGCGTGGGCGCGCAGTTCGGCGGCAAGTATTTCTGCCACGATGTCCGCGTCATCCGCCTGCCGCGCCATGGCGCGAGCCTGCCCATCGGACTTGGTGTGTCCTGCTCGGCCGACAGGCAGGCCATCGGCAAGATCACGCGCGACGGCGTCTATCTCGAGCAGCTCGAGACCCATCCGGCGGACTATCTGCCGGAGATCGACGAGAGCAAGCTCGGCGGGGACGTCGTTCATATCGACCTGACCCGCCCCATGTCCGAGATCCTCGGCGAGCTGACGAAACACCCGATCCGCACCCGCGTCTCGCTGACCGGGCCGATGATCGTGGCGCGCGACCTCGCCCATGCCAAGATCCGGGAGCGGCTGGAACGCGGCGAGCCGATGCCCGACTATATGAAGAACCACCCCGTCTATTATGCGGGCCCCGCCAAGACGCCGGAGGGCTACGCCTCGGGATCGTTCGGCCCGACGACGGCCGGGCGCATGGATTCCTATGTCGACCAGTTCCAGTCGCTGGGCGGCTCCATGGTCATGCTCGCCAAGGGCAACCGCTCGCGCGAGGTGCGCGAGGCCTGCCAGAAGCATGGCGGGTTCTATCTCGGCTCTATCGGCGGGCCCGCCGCGCGTCTT
>JBIPLL010000271.1:0-4762 GCA_044368425.1 Beijerinckiaceae bacterium | reverse complement strand
GCAGGACTGCATCAAGAAGGTCGAGGTGCTGGAATATCCCGAGCTCGGCATGGAGGCGATCTGGCGGATCGAGGTTGTCGACTTCCCGGCCTTCATCGTCGTGGACGACAAGGGTAACGACTTCTTCAAGGAGCTCAATCTCGGCTGAGGCCGAAAGCAGAGCCAGCACATGCAAAAAGGCGCGGGGAGACTCCCCGCGCCTTTTTGAGTCCGGACGCCGCAAAAGCCGGCAGGTGAGAAATCAGTCCTTGGCGCGCTCGACATAGGTGCCATCGGAGGTCTGCACGACGATGCGCGTGCCGACATTGATGTGCGGCGGCACCATGACGCGTGCGCCGTTCGACATCTTGGCCGGCTTGTAGGACGAGGAGGCGGTCTGGCCCTTCATGACGGGCTCGGTCTCCATCACCTCGAGCGTCACGCGCTGCGGAAGCTCGATGGCCACCGCATTGCCCTCGAAGACCGACAGCTTGCAGGTCATGCCTTCCTGCAAATAGGCAGCCTGATCGCCAATCACATCGGATTGCACGGCGATCTGCTCGAAATTCTCGGGATTCATGAAATGGAAGCCGTCGCCGTCCTGATAGAGGAACGTATGATCCCGGTCCTCGACGAAGGCGCGCTCGACCTGCTCGGTGGTCTTGTAGCGCTGCGACACCTTGGTGGCATCCGAGATACGGCGCATGTCGATCTGCGTCGTCGGGGTGCCCTTTCCGGGGAAAAAGCTTTCCGCCGACAGAACGGCATAGAGATGTCCGTCGACTTCGAGGATATTGCCCTTGCGGACGGAGCTGGCGATGACCTTGACCACGTTGGAACGTCCCTGATGCGATGGCGGAAGGGCGGACCGGCCAGCCGGCGCCCCCTATTTCGGCCTTCTAGTGACAGGTTCGTGGCATGAAGGAAAGGCCCCCTCCGCCGGTCCCGACCTCCCGCTGGTGGCTGCCCTTCGCCCATGCCGGGCGGCGCGAGCGGCTGCGCACCCGCGCCGCCATCGTCGCGCGATTGCGCGGCTGGTTTGCCGCGCGAGACTTCCTCGAGGTGGAGTCGAGCGCGCTCACGGTTTCGCCGGGCAACGAGGCGCATCTCCACGCATTCCGTACGCAACTCGTTGGTCTGGACGGCATCGGGCACGATCTCTACCTGCATACGTCGCCGGAATTCGGGCTCAAGAAGCTGCTGGCGGCTGGCGAGCCGCGCCTCGTCGATTTCGCGCGCGTCTTTCGCAATCGCGAACGCTCGGCAACGCATCATCCGTCCTTCACGCTGCTCGAATGGTATCGCGCGGGCGAACCCTATGAGCAGCTCATGGCCGATTGCGTCGAGATCCTGCGTCTTGCCGCGACGACTGCCGGAACGCGCCAACTCTCCCATCGCGGACGGACATGCGATCCGTTCGCGCCGCCGCGTCGCCTGAGCGTGGCGGAAGCCTTCCGCGAGCATGCCGGCATCGACCTGATGGCGAGCCTGCCGCTTCCCGGCTCCGGCCGCCTCCCCGACCGGGAGATGCTGGCGACCGAGGTCGAGGCGCGGGGCTTGCGGGTGGCCGATGATGACACCTGGTCGGACCTGTTCTCCCACATCATGGTCGCCTTGGTGGAGCCGCATCTGGGCGACGGCCAGCCGCTGATCCTGTGCGAATATCCGGTGCAGGAAGCCGCCCTCGCCCGGCCGGCTGCGCACGATCCGCGCGTGGCGGAGCGCTTCGAGCTTTATGCCTGCGGCGTCGAGCTCGCCAATGCCTTCGGCGAACTGACCGACCCGGACGAGCAGCGCCGCCGGTTCGAGGCCGAGATGGACGAGAAGCAACGGGTCTATGGCGAGCGCTATCCCATCGACGAGGATTTCCTGTCCGCGCTTGCCCTGATGCCGCAGGCGAGCGGCTGCGCGCTGGGGCTTGACCGGCTCGTCATGCTGGCGACCCATGCCCGCCATATCGACGAGGTGATCTGGACGCCGCTGCCGGAATTCTGAACCGGACCAGGTGCGCGGGCCGGCTTTTCCTTGACAGGCGGCACTGCGCACCCGATGTCGCGGTCAGTCTTGTCTGGACCCCGCCGTGAACGCCACCTTGCGCCCCGATCCCGTTGCCGTGACCCTGCGCTCGGTTGCCGACCTGCGCGAGGCCGAGCTCGTTTATCCCGATCAGGTGGCTGCCCTCGACGCCGTGGCGAGCCGCTACGCCATCGCGGTGACACCCGACATGGCTGCGCTCATCGACCGGTCCGATCCGCACGATCCGATCGCGCGCCAATTCGTGCCCCGGCCCGAGGAACTCGACACAGCGGCACATGAACTGCTCGATCCGATCGGCGACGCGGCGCATAGTCCGCTGGCCGGGGTCGTGCATCGTTATCCCGACCGGGTGCTGTTCAAGCTGCTCCATGCCTGCCCGGTCTATTGCCGCTTCTGCTTCCGGCGCGAGATGGTGGGGCCGGGTGGCGACACGCTGACGGGCGAGGCGCTCGAGCGCGCGCTCGATTATGTCCGCGCCCGTCCCGGCATCTTCGAAGTCGTGCTGACGGGCGGCGACCCGTTAATGCTCGCGCCGCGCCGCATGGCGGCGGTCATTTCCGCGCTGGCCGCCATCCCGCATGTCGCGGTGATCCGGCTGCATACGCGCGTGCCCGTGGTCGATCCCGGCCGCGTCGACGAGGCGATGGCGGCCGCGCTCGATGCCGGCGACAAGACGCTCTGCGTCGCAATCCACGCCAATCATCCGCGCGAATTCACTCCGGCCGCCCGCACCGCGCTGAACCGCCTGCACAAGGCGGGGGCGATGCTTGTCAGCCAGAGCGTGCTCTTGCGCGGTGTCAATGACGACCCGGCGACGCTCGAGGCGCTGATGCGGGCCTTTCTCGCCCATCGGGTGAAGCCCTATTACCTCCATCAGGGCGATCTTGCGCCGGGCACGGCCCATTTCCGCACCACGATCGTGCAGGGCCAGGCACTCATGCGCGCCTTGCGCGGCCGGCTCTCGGGGCTCGCCCAGCCAACCTATGTGCTCGATATTCCCGGGGGGCACGGCAAGGTGCCGGTCGGACCGGACTGGATTGACGCGGATCTTGTGACGGTGACCGACCCATCGGGCCGTCGCCATGCGCTCATCGTGGAGGGCGCGCCATGATCCGCGTCACCGGTCGCGTCATCCTTGACGAGCGCGATCTCACGGAAAGCTTCATTCGCGCCTCGGGGCCGGGTGGCCAGAATGTCAACAAGGTCGAGACGGGGGTGCAGCTTCGCTTCACCCTGAACGGCCATAGCCAGATCCCCGATACGGTGCGCGAGCGCCTGCGCAAGCTTGCGGGTCGTCGGCTGACGCTGGAGGACGTGCTCGTCATCGAGGCCCAGCGCTTCCGCAGCCAGGACCGCAATCGCGCCGATGCGCAGGAGCGCCTCGTGGAACTCCTGCGCGAGGCGGCGGTCGAGCCGCGCATCCGGCGGCCGACACGCCCCACCCTCGCCTCGAAGGAGCGGCGCCTGACGGCCAAGACGAAGCGTTCCGGTATCAAACGCGAGCGCGTCCGCACCTCCGACGAGTGACCGGGGCGGGTGCAGCGCGCGGACGACAGTCGATCCGGGCCAAGCGACATCCAGCCGACCGCAGCCCTGCCGACTGCCAAACCAGCAGCCGAAGCCTGCCCATTTCCTGGGCAGGCCGGTGCCGAGGGACTCAGGCGGCGCGGGAGGCGAGCGGCGCCGTCAGCACGGCATAGAGTGCCACCGCATCGCGGCTTGCACGGGCGCGTTCCAGGATGCCGGGATCGCGCAGCACACGCGCTACCCGCGCCAGCGCCTTGAGATGATCGGCGCCCGCGCCTTCGGGCGCGAGCAGCAGGAACACCAGATCGACGGGCTGGCCGTCGAGCGCATCGAAGTCAATCGGGCGGTCGAGGCGGGCAAACAGGCCGAACAGGCCCTTGAGCCCGGCCGGCTTGCCATGGGGAATGGCAATTCCGTCGCCGATACCGGTCGAACCCAGGCGCTCGCGCTGGAGGAGCGTATCGAAGATCGCCCGTTCGTCGAGCCCCGTCAGGCGCGCGGCATGGGACGCCAGTTCCTGAAGTGCCTGCTTCTTGCCGTTGGCCTTCAGCGAGGCCACGACAGCTTCGGGAGCCAGTAGATCGTTCAGAGACATGTCATCCGCGCTCGCGGTTGCCGGGCTGGCGGCCACGATGGCCGTCGCACCCTGTCATTTGGGGGCGATCCCCATCCCGCTGCCGGAAGCATACGGGACGAAGACCGCCGGATCGGCCCGGCGCAGCATCTGGCTGCAGCCGGCGACGCAAGCCATGCAAGACGCGCACCGCCGCCTGCACCGGACAGCCGGGCGATCCGGCTCTCCTGCAACGCCCCTTGCCGGATCTCGATCCGTCGCAGCAGCGCACGGCCGCCATGCGCGAGAGGGCCTTGCAGCAGCCCGACATATCCGCATCGGGCGCGAATGTCAGGCTGCGGGGCGACGCTCGGCCGGGGGGTCGATCCAGCCAATCGTTCCGTCGCGCCGACGGTAAACCACATTGATGCGGCCATGGCCAGCATGGCGAAACACGAGAACAGGGGCGCCGGTCATGTCGAGCTCGAGAACCGCGTCGCTCACGGACAGTTCGTGCAGCGAAGCCGTGCTTTCGGCCACGACGACGGGATGGAAATCCTGAGCCTCCTCGAACTCCTCGCCCGGCGCCTCGATGACATAGGAAGGCATGTCGAGCGAGACGTTGCGGACCTCGGTATAGGCACTGGAGCGATCGCGAAGGCGACA
>JBIPLL010000055.1:0-9794 GCA_044368425.1 Beijerinckiaceae bacterium | reverse complement strand
GTTCCTGCCCCGGCACGGGCGTGGGCACCGGCTTGCGCCCGGAGATATCGACTACCGGGCCAATATCGATGCGCTGAAGCGGGTCGGCGTCACCGATCTCGTTTCGGTTTCGGCCTGCGGCTCCTTGCGGCCCGACCTGCCGCCGGGCCTGTTCGTGCTGGTCGACCAGTTCGTCGACCGGACATACAGGCGGGAAAGCTCCTTCTTCGGCGCCGGCTTTGTCGCCCATGTCTCCATGGCCCACCCGGTCGGGCCGCTGCTCCAACGGCGCCTGGCGAGCGCGGCCGAGGCCGAGGGCATCGCGGTGCGGACCGGCGGCACATATGTCTGCATTGAGGGGCCGCAATTCTCGTCCTATGCGGAATCGCAGACGTGGCGGGCGCATGGCTATGACGTCATCGGCATGACCAATATGCCGGAGGCGAAGCTCGCGCGCGAAGCCGAGATCACCTATGCGAGCATCGCCATGGTGACGGATTTCGACTGCTGGCATCCCGACCACGACGCGGTGGACGTGGCGAGCGTGGTCGCGGTCGCCCATGCCAATGCCGCGACGGTCGCCCGGCTTCTCGCGCGGCTCGCCCGCGACTTTCCGGCTCTGCACGAGCCATGCCCGGCCAGGTCCGACCGGGCGCTTGACGGGGCGATCATGACCGCCCCGGCGTTCCGCGATCCCGCCCTGATGGCGAAGCTCGACGCCGTGCTGAAGCGGGTCGGTCAGGCCTGAGGTCGATCGTTCCGGTGCACGGCTTTGCGCCGATGGCGGCGCAACCTGCAGTCGGTTGCCTGCCCGGCGGCGCCTCAGCATGCTCCGACGATGCGAAGCCCGGACTCTCTCGACCTCTGGGAGCCCGTCTTGCCGGATGCCTCCGGCAGCGGGGATCTCGCCTGCGCGGCTGCGGAGGAGGCCGGGCGCGCGCTGCCCCGCCTGCGCCTTCAGGCGATTGCGCATTCGCTCACGCGGGCGCTGCCCCGTGCGCTTGGGCCCGCAGCCGCGCGAACGGCGCGTGCTGCCGTCGGCCTGATCTATCCGCCGACCTGCATGGCCTGCGGGCAAGCGACCGCCGACCCGCATGCCCTGTGTGCGGGTTGCTGGGGGGCGATGGGCTTCATCACGCGGCCGTTCTGCGAAAGGCTGGGCACGCCCTTCGCGCTCGATATCGGGGGGGCGCTGCTCTCGCCCGCTGCCATGGCCGATCCACCCGTCTTTTCGCGGGCGCGGGCGGTGGCGCGCCATGACGGACCGGCGCGCGATCTCGTGCTGCGGCTCAAGTTCAATGACAGGCCGGAACTGTCGCGCCTGATGGCCGGGCTGATGGTGCAGGCGGGGGCCGAGCTTCTTGCCGAAGCCGATATCCTCGTCCCTGTGCCGCTGCATCGATTCCGGCTTTGGTCGCGCCGCTTCAACCAGTCGATGCTGCTCGCGCGGCTGATCGGGCGGGCACAGGGTCTGCCCGTCCTGACCAATGCCCTCCAGCGCGTGAAGCGGACGCGGCCGCAGGTCGGCCTGTCGCGCCCGCAGCGCGCGGACAACCTGCAGGGGGCGCTGCGCACCGCGCCGGGCGCCGAACTCCATTTGCGCGACCGTCGCGTGCTCCTGATCGACGATGTCCTGACGACAGGGGCGACCGCCAATGCCTGCGCCCGCGCCCTGTTGCGGGCTGGAGCGAGCGGGGTCGATATGCTCACCTTTTCGCGCGTCTGCGGGCCGACCTGAGGCTTCGCGCACGGCGTTCGTCATTGCCTCTGCGGCCGGGCCGCTTATCTGATGAGGACATCCGTCCCGCAACCGGAGGGCTCCATGCCGCCCGTCACCATCTACACGAAGTCGACCTGCCCCTATTGCGTCGCCGCCAAGCAGCTTCTCAACCAGAAGCGGGCGCCCTTCACCGAGATCGAGATCACGGGCAAGCCGGACCTGCGCGAGGAGATGATCGCCAGGTCGGGCGGACGCACGACGGTGCCGCAGATCTTCATCGGCGACACGCATGTCGGTGGCTGCGACGACATCCATGCGCTCGATGCCAAGGGCGGGCTCGACAAGCTGCTTGCGGCGTAAGGCTCGCACCCTTCCGTCCCCGCGCCCGCCGCGCTAGACGAACGCACCAACCGGAGGTCGCATCATGTCAGCCCCATTCGTTGCCGCCTGCCTGCAGATGCGCTCGACACGCGATGTCGCCACCAATCGCGATGCGGTGGTGGCTGGCTTGCGCGAGGCCGCTGAGCGCGGCGCGCATTATGTGCAGACGCCGGAAATGTCGTCGCTGGTCGAGCGTGAGCGGGCGGCCCTGTTCGAGAAGGTTGGGCCGCAGGAGAGCGACGTCACGCTTGCCGCGGCCCGCGATGAGGCGCGCAAGCTTGGCCTGTGGGTGCATCTGGGCTCGCTCGCAATCCGCGAGGGCGACCGGATTGCCAACAGGGCCTTCGTCGTCGATCCGCAGGGCGAGGTCTGCGCGACCTATGACAAGATCCACCTGTTCGACGTGGACCTGCCCAATGGCGAAACCTGGCGGGAATCGGCCACCTATTCCGGTGGCGACACCTCGACGCTCGTTCAGACGCCGTGGGGCGTGCTCGGCCTTGCCATCTGCTACGATCTGCGCTTCCCCTATCTCTTCCGTGCCCAGGCGGAAGCAGGCGCGTCCTTCATCTCCGCGCCGGCCTGCTTCACCCGCCAGACGGGCGAGGCGCACTGGCAGGTGCTGCAACGGGCCCGCGCCATCGAGACGGGCGCCTTCATGATCTCGGCGGCGCAGGGCGGCGTGCACGAGGATGGCCGCGAGACCTACGGGCATTCGATCATCGTCGATCCCTGGGGACGCGTGCTGGCCGAAGCGGGCGATGAGCCGGCGCTGATCTATGCGAGCGTCGATCCGGCGCTTGTCGCCGATGCGCGCGGGCGCATCCCGACGCTGCGCCACACGCGCGAGGTCCGGGTCGCGATGGCGCAGCCCGTGCCGCGCGCGGCGGAATAGGCGCGCCATGATCCGCTACGCGCTCGCCTGCGAAGCCGGCCACACCTTCGAGAGCTGGTTTTCCGACAGCGCGGCCTATGAGCAATTGCAGGCAAAGGGCCTCGTGCAATGCGCCGTCTGCGGTTCGGGCAAGGTCGAGCGGCAGATCATGAGCCCGGCCGTGGCGCGGCGCGACCGCGACAGCGGTTCCGTCTCGCCACAGGCGGAAGCCGGGCCGGGTTTGGCGGGGCAAGGTTTGGCCGGGCAAGGTCTGGCTGGGAAGGGCGAAATCCTGTCGCCGGGGGCGTCAGTTGCCATGACGCCGGGTGGTGATGGCGAAGTCGCTCGCGCGATCCGCGAAAAGATCCGCGAATTGCACGCCTATGTGCGCGCCAACAGCGAGGATGTGGGCGAGAATTTCGCCAGCGAGGCCCGTGCGATCCATGAAGGCGAAATGCCGGAGCGTGCCATCAGCGGACGCGCCAGCCTCGACGAGGCCCGCGCGCTGATCGAGGACGGCATCGGCGTGATGCCCCTGCCGCCCTTGCCCGACGAGCAGAATTGATCGGATTTACCGCCCCTCGCGCCTGCTCATGAAGGCGAGCTTCTCGAACAGGCTCACGTCCTGCTCGTTCTTGAGCAGTGCGCCGTGGAGCGGGGGAATGAGCTTGCGGGGGTCGCGCTCGCGCAGCATTTCAGGGCCGATTTCCTCGGCCATGAGCAGGCGCAGCCAGTCGATCAGCTCGGAGGTCGAGGGCTTCTTCTTGAGGCCGGGTGTCTCGCGGATCTCGAAGAAGACGCGCAGGGCCTCGGCCACCAGCCGCTTCTGGATGGCGGGATGGTGCACCTCGACGATGCGCTCCAGCGTGTCGCGGTCGGGAAAGCGGATGTAATGGAAGAAGCAGCGGCGCAGGAAGGCGTCCGGCAGATCCTTCTCGTTGTTCGATGTGATGACAACGATCGGGCGGCGGGCGGCCTTCACGCGCTCGCCGGTCTCGTAGACGTCGAATTCCATGCGGTCGAGTTCGAGCAGCAGGTCGTTGGGAAACTCGATGTCGGCCTTGTCGATCTCGTCGATAAGCAGCACCGGTCGAACCGGCGCCGCGAAGGCTTCCCAGAGCTTGCCGCGCCGGATGTAGTTGCCGATCTCGCTGACGCGCGGGTCGCCGAGCTGGCTGTCGCGCAGGCGGCTCACCGCGTCATATTCGTAGAGGCCCTGCTGGGCCTTGGTCGTCGACTTGATGTGCCAGGTGAGGAGCGGCGCCCCGAGCGCGGCCGCGATCTCCTCAGCGAGCACCGTCTTGCCCGTGCCGGGCTCGCCCTTGATCAGGAGCGGGCGCTCAAGCGTGATTGCCGCATTGACCGCGACGTTGAGATCGGGCGTCGCCACATAACGCGCGGTGCCGGCAAAGCGCATGCGAACCTCGTCAGGATGTCGGGCCGGGCGGGCCGGCATCCTTCGACATAGGAGGCGCGTGCGGTGATTGTCCAGACTCGTGCGTGAGGATCGCGCGTGACCGTCGCGCCGGAGCGCGAAGCAGCCTAGGATATCCGATCCGGGCTCGAGAGCCCCTTGCGATTCCCCAGGAGCCGTCATGGCATCGGACCGCTATCACAAGGACCGCATCGGCAATCACATGCTGCATCCGCAGACGCTGATGGTGGGCTATGGCTATGATCCGGCCCTGTCGGAAGGCGCGGTGAAGCCGCCCGTCTTCCTGACCTCGACCTTCGTGTTCCGCTCGGCGGAGGAGGGCAAGGCCTTCTTCGACGTGGTCGCGGGGCGGCGCGAGCCGCCGGCCGGCGAGGGGGCGGGGCTCGTCTATTCGCGCTTCAACCATCCCAACAGCGAGATCGTCGAGGATCGGCTGGCGATCCACGAGGGGGCGGAGGAGGCCGTGCTGTTCTCCTCCGGCATGTCGGCCATCGCCACGACGATCCTCGCCTTTGCGCGGCCTGGCGACGTGATCCTGCACTCGCAGCCGCTCTATGGCGGCACCGAGACGCTGGTCGCACGCACGCTCGGCCATTACGGCATGTCGGCGGTCGGCTTTCCCGACGGCCTCGATGGTGCTTCCATCCGCGCGGCAGCCGAGAATGCGCTGCGCATGGGGCGCGTCAGCGTGATCATGATCGAAACCCCGTCCAACCCGATCAACACGCTCGTCGATGTCGAGCTTGTCGCGGCGATTGCGGGCGAGATCGCGGAGCGGCAGGGCGGGCACCGGCCGGTCGTCATCTGCGACAACACGCTGCTGGGGCCGGTCTTCCAGCGTCCGCTGCGTCAGGGCGCCGATGTCAGCGTCTATTCGCTGACCAAGTATGTCGGCGGGCATTCCGACCTCATTGCCGGGGCAGCACTGGGCTCCAAGGCCCTGATGCGGCCCGTCAAGCTTCTGCGCAGCGCCATCGGCACGCAGCTCGACCCGCATTCGTCGTGGATGCTGGCCCGGTCGATGGAGACGCTGTCGCTGCGCATGGAAGCAGCCGCGCGAAATGCGGCAGGCATCGCGGCCTGGCTCAAGGAGCACCCGGCCATTGCGAAGGTGCATTATCTGGGCGATTTGCCGGAGGGATCACCCGCGCGCGCCGTGTATGACCGGCAATGCACCAGCCCCGGCTCGACATTCGCCTTCGACGTCAAGGGCGGGGAGGCGGAGGCATTCGCCGTCCTGAACCGGCTGTCGGTGTTCAAGCTCGCGGTGAGCCTCGGCGGCACCGAATCGCTGATGTGCCATCCGGCCTCAACCACGCATTCGGGTGTGCCGAAGGCGGTGCGCGAGCGGCTGGGCACATCGGATGCGACGATCCGCGTCTCCGTCGGCATCGAACATGTCGACGATCTGATCGCCGATCTCGCGCAGGCTCTGGCGGCAATCGAAACGAAGCCCTAAAGGGGCAGCGCGAAGGCCGCAGCGACGGCCGCCTGCGGAGACGAGATGGCCGCCACGCTTGCGCTCGATGCCTATCGCGAAATCCTGATCGTGCTGGGCACGGCGGGGGTCGCCGTGCCGCTGATGCATCGGTTCAAGGTCAGCCCGGTCATCGGATTTCTGGGCGCCGGCATCCTCGTCGGACCTTATGGTCTGGGCCAACTTTTCGCCGGCGTGCCCGTCCTGTCTGCCATCACGATCGCGCAGAGCGAAGAGATCGCACATGTCGCCGAGATCGGCGTCGTGTTCCTGCTCTTCGTGATCGGGCTCGAACTGTCGCTCGAGCGATTGTGGACGATGCGCCGGCTCGTCTTCGGCTTTGGCATGGCGCAGGTTCTCCTGTCGATGGCGGCGCTGGCATTCGCCCTGCACGGTCTGGGGATCAAGCCCAAGCCGGCGCTTGCCATCGGGGCGGCGCTCGCCTTGTCCTCGACGGCGATCGTCGTCGAGGTCCTGTCGCGCATGAAGCGCATGACCTCGGCCACCGGCCGGGCGAGCTTTGCCGTCCTGCTGTTCCAGGATCTGGCTGTCGTGCCGATCCTGTTCCTCGTCTCGGTGCTCGGCGCCGAGCCCAAGGGCTCCGTTGCCGGCGAACTCGTGTTCGCGCTCCTGCAATCGGCGGCAGTCCTGATCGCCATCGTCGCGGTCGGCCGGCTCGCCTTGCGCCCGCTGTTCCGGCTGTCCGTGACGGCGGAAAGTCCGGAACTGTTCATGGCGGCCACCCTGCTTGTCGTGATCGGCACCGGCGTCGCGACGGCGGCTGCTGGCCTGTCCATGGCGCTGGGGGCTTTCGTTGCCGGCCTGCTGCTCGCCGAGACCGAGTATCGGCGCGAAGTCGCCGTGACCATGGAGCCATTCAAGGGGCTGCTGCTCGGCGTCTTCTTCCTGTCCGTGGGCATGGGAATCGACCTGCGCGTCGTCGTGCGGGAGCCCATGCTCGTCATTGGCGGCGCAGCGGCGCTCATCACGCTCAAGGGGCTGATCGCCTATGGGCTTGCGCTGGCATTCCGGCTGCCGCGCCGTGTCGCCTTCGAAAGCGCGCTGCTGCTGGCGCCCTGCGGCGAATTCGCCTTTGTCGTCATCGGTATGGGCGTGGGGCTGGGACTGATCTTGCCGCAGATCTCGGCGCCCGTACTCGCCATCGTCTCGCTGACGATGGTGCTGATCCCGATTCTCGGGCGGCTCGGGGTCCGGCTGTCGCCCAGCCTCCCGCAATCCGATCCGCAGCTTGCCGCGCTCGCGGCGATCCTCCCGCCGGACGACCATGCGGCACGCGCACTGATCGTCGGTTTCGGGCGGGTGGGGCAACTGGTCGCGAATATGCTCGAGGCGCAGAACATCGCCTATCTCGCGACCGACACCAATCCGGCCAATGTCACCCAGGCCCGCGAGGCCGGGAAGCCGGTCTTCTATGGCGACAGTTCGCGGGCCGAATTCCTGCGTCGCAGCGGCCTGATGGAGGCCCGTGCGCTGATCGTGACCGTTGGCTCAAGCCGTGCGGCGGAAGCCATCGTTGCAGCGGCGAAGCAATTGCGGCCCGATATCGTCATCGTCGCCCGCGCCCGCGACGACCGGCACGCGGCCGAACTCTACAGGCTTGGCGTCACTGTGGCGGTGCCCGAGACCATCGAGGCGAGCCTGCAATTGTCCGAGGCGGCGCTGGTCGGGCTCGGGGTGCCGATGGGCTTCGCCATTGCCGCGACGCATGAAAAGCGCGACGAGTTTCGCAAGGACCTGCAGGCCCGCTATGCCACGGGTCCGCAGGACGGCTGACGGCGAGGACAGGCGATATGGGCGGCGGTTGCTGGGACTTCTGGATCGACCGGGGCGGCACCTTCACCGACGTGATCGGCCGTGATCCGGGCGGGTGCCTCCATGCGCGCAAGCTGCTGTCCGACAATCCGGAAGCCTATGCGGACGCCGCCGTTCAGGGCATCCGCGATCATCTGGGCCTTGCGCCCGGCGACCCGATTCCGGCTGGCACGATCGGCGAGGTGCGCATGGGCACCACGGTCGCGACCAATGCGCTGCTGGAGCGCAAGGGCGAGCGCACCGCGCTGATCGTGACACGCGGCTTTCGCGACGCGCTGCGCATCGGCTACCAGGCGCGGCCCGACATCTTCGCCAAGGCCGTGGTCAAGCCGGACGAGCTCTATGGGCGCGTCGTGGAGATCGACGAGCGCGTGCTCGCCGACGGCACGCTGGAGGTGCCGCTCGACGAGGAGGGAGCCCGCGCCGCACTCGAGGCGCTGAAGGCGCAAGGTTTCCAGGCGCTCGCCATCGTGTTCATGCATGCCCATCGCTATCACGCCCATGAGGCGCAGGTCGCGCGGATTGCGCGCGAGCTCGGCTTTCCGCAGGTCTCGGTCAGCCATGAGGTGAGCCCGCTCATCAAGCTCGTCGGGCGCGGCGACACCACGGTTGTCGATGCCTATCTGTCGCCGATCCTGCGGCGATACGTGGCGCTCGTCTCGCGCGAGCTTGACGTGGAGCGCACGGGCGCGCGGCTGATGTTCATGATGTCGTCGGGCGGGCTGACCGCCGCTAGCCTGTTCCAGGGCAAGGACGCAATCCTGTCGGGCCCCGCAGGCGGGGTCGTCGGCATGGCGCAGACCGCGCAGGTTGCCGGCTTTCCCCGCGTCGTGGGCTTCGACATGGGCGGGACATCGACCGATGTCGCTCATTTCGACGGCCAATACGAGCGCGCCTTCGAGACGCAGGTCGCGGGCGTGCGGATGCGCGCGCCGATGATGCTGATCCACACGGTTGCGGCGGGCGGCGGCTCCATCCTGCATTTCGACGGCTCGCGCTTTCGCGTCGGGCCGGCTTCGGCAGGCGCCAATCCGGGGCCAGCCGCCTACCGGCGTGGCGGGCCGCTCACCGTGACCGATGCGAATGTGATGCTTGGCAAGCTGCAGGGGCGCTTCTTCCCCGCGATCTTCGGGCCGGGGCGCGACGAGCCGCTCGACGAGGCGATCGTGCGTGCCTGCTTTGCCGATCTGGCGAGGGAGGTCGGGATGGCGCCCGAGGCGGTCGCCGACGGCTTCGTGCAGGTCGCGGTCGCGAAGATGGCCGAGGCCATCAAGACGATCTCGGTGCAGCGTGGCCATGACGTGACGCGTCATGCGCTGAACTGCTTTGGCGGCGCGGGTGGCCAGCATGCCTGTCTCGTTGCCGATGCGCTTGGCATGACGCAGGTGCTGATCCATCCGCTGTCGGGCCTGTTGTCCGCCTACGGGATGGGCCTCGCCGATATCCGCGCCTCGCGGCAGAAGGCGCTGGAACTGCCGCTTGCGGCGAGCCATGTCGCCTTGCGCGAGACAGGTGACGCGCTTGCCGCCATCTGCCTTGACGAACTGACCGGGCAGGGCGTGCCGCGCGAAGACGTCGTGATCCATGTGCGGGCGCTGGTGCGCTATGCGGGAACCGATACCGCGCTCGAGGTTCCCGCCTATGACATGCGGGGGCTTGCCAGCGGCGACAGCCATCTCGATGCCATGCGCGGCGCTTTCGAGGCCGCCCATCTGGCCCGGTTCGGCTTCATCGATGCCAGCAAGGACCTCGTGGTCGAGGCGGTGAGCGTGGAGGCCGTCGGCGGCGGGGCCGGGATCGAGGAGACGCCCGTCGCTGCGCCGCCGCGCCGTCCCGAGCCGGTCGAAATCACGCGTTTCCACAGCGCGGGGCAGTGGCGTGAGGCCGGCGTCTATCTCCGCGAGCCGGGTCGGCCGGGCGATCCGGTCGGACCTGGCGCCATCGTCGAGGGGCCTGCCCTGATCGTCGAGCCGAACCAGACCATCGTGGTCGAGGCGGGCTGGCAGGCGCGGGTCAACGACCACGACCATGTGGTGATGAGCCGTGCCGTGGCCGCGACGCGCCGGCAGGCCGCCGGCACTCGGGCCGACCCCGT
>JBIPLL010000054.1:0-9816 GCA_044368425.1 Beijerinckiaceae bacterium | reverse complement strand
GGCCTGCGCCGTCTTGACCGCCTCCTCGACCAGCTGGTCGACCGGCACGACGCGCGAGACGAGCCCGCAGCGATCCGCCTCCTGCGCATCCATCATGCGGCCCGTGAGGCACATCTCCATCGCTTTGGACTTGCCGACGAAGCGGGTCAGGCGCTGCGTGCCGCCCGCGCCCGGCATCACGCCGAGCCGGATCTCGGGCTGGCCGAACTTCGCGGTATCGGCCGCCAGGATGAAGTCGCACATCATGGCGAGTTCGCACCCACCGCCAAGCGCAAAGCCCGCCACCGCCGCGATGATCGGCTTGCGCCGCCCCGCCACCCGGTCCCACGACGTGATGAAATCGTCGAGATAGGTGTCGGGATAGCCCTTGCCCTGCATTTCCTTGATGTCGGCCCCGGCCGCAAAGGCCTTGGGCGACCCGGTAATGACGGTGCAGCCGATGGACCCGTCCGCCTCGACATCGTCGAGCACGAGGTTCAGCTCGGCCACGAGCTGGCCATTCAGCGCATTGAGCGCCTGCGGGCGGTTCAGCGTGACGAGGCGCACCGCGCCGCGTGTCTCGACGAGAAGGGTTTCATACGACATGCGCGCCTCCCGGAACTTGTCGAGCCGTCATAGGGGCCCGGCGGACCTTCGTCCATTGGACCTGCGCTGCAGCGGTCTGCGCGCTTATGCGCCGCTCGCCACGCGCACAGGCGCGGGCTGGCAGTTCGGACAATAAAAGGTCGAGCGTCCCGATTGCACCATCCGCATGACCGTGCCGCCACATCCCGGTTTCGAGCACGCATCACCCTCCCGGTCATAGACGCGGAAGCTGTGCTGGAAATAGCCGAGCGAGCCGTCGGCATGGGAGAAGTCGCGCAGCGTCGATCCGCCCGCCGCGACGGCCTCCTCCAGAACCTCGCGGATCGTCGCTGCCAGCCGCTGCGCGGCGGGCAGGGGCGCACCTTCCGGCGTGGCGATGCTTCCGGCTGGCGCGAGCGGGCTCAGGCCGGACCTGAACAGGGCCTCGCAGACATAGATGTTCCCAAGGCCCGCGATCAGCCTTTGATCGAGCAGCGCGGCCTTCAGCGGGGCCATGCGCCCGGCCATCATCCCCGCGAGAACCTCGCCCGACAGCGCATTGCCCAGCGGCTCGAGGCCCAGCCCGCGCAGATGCACGTTGTCGGCAAGCCCGCCGGGCGCAATGAGGTCCATGAACCCGAAGCGGCGCACGTCGTTGTAGATGACGCGCGTCCCGTCATCGAGGTGGACGATCACATGGTCATGGGCCACGAGCCAGCCGGCGGGATGGTGGAATTCCCCCTGCATCGCCCGCTCGCCGCCGGGAGGCGCCACGAGAAAGCGGCCCGTCATTCCCAGATGCACGAGCAGCGTCGCGCCCGAGCCCAGCGAGGCCAGCAGGTATTTTGCCCGCCGTCCCAGGCCGGTCACGCGCTCGCCGCTCACCGCCTGAACGAAGCCCGGCGGGAAGGCAAAGCGCAGGCCCTCGCGGCGCGTCTCCAGCCTGGTGATGACCTTGCCAGTCAAGACGGGTTCAAGGCCGCGCCGGACGGTTTCGACTTCGGGAAGTTCGGGCATCTTGTCCTGTTCCGTGACCGGTGGATGCGGCTGCGCCCATGCGCGGGACCATCGGTCGCACGGGCCTTGGCCCTGATCCGCATGCGCTCCCTCATAGCGCCCGCGCGCGCGCTCGGCTATGGATCTCGCCTGACAGGATGCGACCGATGAACTCAAGCACCAACGACACGACGCATTTCGGCTTCGAGACCGTGCCGCTTGCCGACAAGCAGGCCCGCGTGGACGAGGTGTTCCATGCCGTGGCCGGCCGCTATGACCTGATGAACGATCTGATGTCGGCGGGCCTGCACCGGCTCTGGAAAGGCGACATGGTGGCGGCGCTGCGTCCGCCTCGCCATCGCCCCTTCCGGCATCTCGACGTGGCCGGCGGCACCGGCGACGTCGCCTTCCGCATTCTGGAGGCCGGCGGACCGCAGACACACGTGACCGTGCTCGACATCAATGCCGACATGCTCGGCGTCGGGCGCGAACGGGCGCAGAAGGCGGGCATCGATCCGGCGCGCATCGACTTCGTCGAAGCCAATGCCGAGGAGCTGCCTTATCCCGACGGAAGCTTCGACGCCTATACGATCGCCTTCGGCATCCGCAACGTGCCGCGCATCGACAAGGCCCTGTCGGAAGCCCACCGCGTCTTGCGGCGTGGCGGGCAGTTCCTCTGCCTCGAGTTCAGCCATGTGGACATGCCGCTGCTGGATCGCATCTACGACGTCTATTCCTTCAACCTGATCCCGGCCATGGGCCGCCTCGTCACGGGCGACGGCGAACCCTACCGCTATCTCGTCGAATCGATCCGCCGTTTCCCGCGCCCGCGCCTCTTCGAGGAGATGATGACGGATGCGGGCTTCCGCCGGGTTTCCCATCGCCTGATGAGCGGCGGCATCGTCGCCCTGCATCGCGGCTGGAAACTCTGACGTGCTGCGCGGCCTGACCAATCTCTGGCGTTTCCTGCGCGCGGGCTTCGTGCTGGCGCGCGAGGGGGCATTGTCGCTCGCCGACCCCGCGATGATCCCGCCCGCCATGGCACTGCCCCTGCGGCTCGGCCGCCTCGTCGAGCGGCGCGGCGTGGCTCATACGCGCGGCCAGCGCCTCGCCGCCGCCCTGACACGGCTGGGGCCGTCCTATGTCAAGTTCGGCCAGTTCCTCGCCACGCGTCCCGACATTGTCGGCGTCGAGGTCGCGCGCGAACTTGAGACGCTGCAGGACAAGATGCCCGCCGTCTCGAAGGCGGAGGCGATGGCGGTCGTCGCGGCCGCCCATGGCGTCCCCGTCGAGGCGCTGTTCCGCGAGGTGTCCGATCCGGTCGCCGCCGCCTCCATCGCGCAGGTGCACAAGGCGGTTACGACCGACGGGCGCCTCGTGGCGCTGAAGGTCATCCGGCCCGGCGTGCGCGACCGCTTCGCCAGCGACATCGCCGCCATGGCGGAAGCCGCCGCGCTGGCCGAGCGCCACAGCGCCGAGGCCCGCCGTCTCCAGTTCGTCGGCATCGTCGATACGCTCGCCCGCTCCGTGGCCATGGAGATGGACCTGCGGCTCGAGGCCGCCGCGCTCTCCGAGCTTGCCGACAACACCCGTCAGGATACGGACTTCCGCGTGCCCGCGCCCGACTGGGAGCGCACGGCGCGCGACGTGCTCACCGCCGAATGGATCGAGGCCGTGCCGCTGCATGACATGGCTGCCATCGACGCGGCCGGTCACGACCGCACGGCGCTTGCCCGGATACTGATCCAGTCCTTCCTGAAACAGGCGATCCGCGACGGGTTCTTCCATGCCGACATGCATCCGGGAAATCTGTTCGTGGACCCCGAAGGCCGGCTGGTCGCCGTCGATTGCGGCATTATGGGGCGCCTCGGCCTGAAGGAGCGCCGCTTTCTGGCGGAAATCCTGCTCGGCTTCATCACGCGCGACTATCGCCGCGTGGCGGAGGTGCATTTCGAGGCAGGCTATGTGCCGTCGCACCATTCGGTCGCGGATTTCGCGCAGGCGATCCGCGCCGTGGGCGAGCCGATCCACGACCGGCGCGCCGACCAGATCTCGATGGCCAAGGTGCTCACCCTGCTCTTCGAGATCACCTCGCTCTTCGACATGCGCACGCGCACCGAACTCGTGATGCTGCAGAAGACGATGGTCGTGGTCGAGGGCGTCGCCCGCAAGCTCGACCCGCAACTCGACATGTGGCGCACTGCCGAGCCGGTCGTGCGGGAATGGATGACCTATCACCTGGGTCCGGCCGGCCGGTTGCAGGAGGCGGGACGCGGGCTCGTCTCGCTCGCCCATCTTGCGGGCAACCTGCCGGAATTCGCCGCCCGCGCCCAGCGGCTCAGCGATGCGCTGGAAGCTGCGGCGGGACGCGATGGCCTGCGCCTCGAGCCTGAGTCGCGCCCGGCCGCCGCCCGCCAGCGTGGCTCGCAGCCAGCGCTCTGGGTCATTGCAGGTCTGCTCACGCTGCTGCTCTTTCATCTCTGGTAGGTCCGTGGCGCCCCTCCACGCGATGCCGATGCACGCGACGCCGCTGCCCATCGACGCGGCGCTGCCGGACCTGACGGCGGCGCTCGCGCGCTCGCGCAATGCCGTGCTCGTCGCTCCCCCCGGCGCGGGCAAGACGACGCGCGTTCCGCTCGCGCTTCTGGGCGAGCCATGGGTCGCCGGCCGCAAGATCATTCTGCTCGAGCCGCGCCGCCTCGCGGCCCGCGCCGCCGCCGCCCGCATGGCCGCGACCTTGGGCGAGCGCGTGGGCGAGACGGTCGGCATGCGCATGCGCGCCGGCACGCAGGTGGGGCCCCGCACCCGCATCGAGGTCGTGACCGAGGGCGTCTTCACGCGGATGATCCTCGACGACCCGGAACTGTCCGGCGTCGCGGCCGTGCTGTTCGACGAGTTCCACGAACGCTCGCTCGATGCCGATCTCGGCCTTGCGCTCGCCTGCGATGCGCAAGCCGGCCTGCGCGAGGATCTGCGCCTCCTCGTCATGTCGGCGACGCTCGACGGCGCCCGTGTCGCGGCCCTTCTCGGCGGTGCGCAGATGGGTGCGCCCGACGGCACGCCCGCTCCCGTCATCGCCAGCGAGGGTCGCGCCTTCCCCGTGACAACACGCCATCTGCCGCGCGATCCGCGCACCCGCATCGAGGACGCCGTCGCCGACGCGATCGTCAAGGCGCTGAACGAGGAGACGGGCTCGCTTCTCGTCTTCCTGCCGGGGCAGGGCGAGATCCGCCGCGTCGAGATGCGCTTGGCCGAACGCCTGCGCGATCCGTCGGTCCATGTCGTGCCGCTCCACGGCGGGCTCGACCGCGACCTGCAGGACGAGGCCGTCGCCCCGGCGCCGCAGGGGCGACGCAAGGTCGTGCTCGCGACCTCCATCGCCGAGACCTCGCTGACCATCGATGGCGTGCGCGTGGTCATCGATTCGGGGCTGGCCCGCGTCCCGGTCTTCGAGCCGGCGCTCGGCCTCACGCGGCTCGATACGGTACGCGTCTCGCGCGCCGCCGCCGACCAGCGGAGGGGCCGGGCAGGCCGCACGCAGCCGGGCATCTGCTACCGGCTCTGGGAGGAGGCGGGGACGGGCGCGCTCCAGCCCTTCGCGACCCCCGAAATCCTGGCAGCCGACCTCTCGGGCCTGCTCCTCGATTGCGCCGCCTGGGGCGTGAGCGATCCCGCACGGCTGTCCTTCCTCGATGCGCCGCCCGCACCGGCCCTGGCCGAGGCGCGCAAGCTCCTGAGCGATCTCGATGCGCTTGACGGGGCAGGGGGCCTGACCCCTCTGGGTCGCGAGATGCGAGCGCTGCCGCTGCCGCCCCGTCTGGCCCGCATGGTCCTGTCGGCCGGGCGGGATGGTGCCACGCTGGCCGCCGAGACGGCGGCGCTTCTCGTCGAGCGCGGCCTGGGCGGCGACGGCGTCGATCTTGGCGCGCGGCTCGACCGCTTTCGCGGCGACCGCTCGCCGCGCTCGCAGGAGATGCGCCGTCTTGCTGGCAACTGGGCCGCACAGGCCCGCAAGGCCGGAGGCGCGGCGTCGGCCGTCACCCTCGACATCGGCGCCTGCATCGCGCTCGCCTTTCCCGATCGCGTGGCGCAGGCAAGGCCCGGCAAGGCCGGCGATTATCTTCTGGCGAACGGGCGCGGTGCAACGCTCGATCCGGCCTTGGCGCTCGCGCGGTCGCCGTGGCTGGCCGTCGCCGAGCTCTCCGGGACCGCTGCCGCTGCCCGGATTCTCTCCGCCGCGCCGCTCGATCTCGGCACGGTCGAGACGCTTTTCGCATCGCATGTCGAAAGCACCGAGGAGATCGCCTTCGACCGCGACAGCCTGTCGCTGCGCGCCCGTGCCCGGCGCAGCCTTGGCGCCATCCTTCTGTCAGCCCGGACCTTGCCCGTGCCCGCCACGATCGAGGCGGCTCAGGAGCTTGCCGCGGGGCTGGCCGTATACGGGCTCGAACGACTGGACTGGAGTGCGGGCCAGAAGCGCCTGCTCGCCCGGCTGCGTTTCATGCACGGGGCGCAGGGCGCCCCATGGCCACCTGCATCGTGGGACGAACTGGCGGCAGGCGTCGAGGGCTGGCTCGCGCCCCATCTTGTCGGCTGCAAGGGGCTGGCGGGCTGCGGCCATGACAGGCTGGAGGCCGCCCTCGCCGAACTCGTGCCATGGGATCTTCGCGCGCGGCTCGACCGCGAGGCGCCGGCTTTCTTCACTGCGCCCACCGGCACGCAGGCTGCCGTCGACTATGAGGCGGCTGCCGGCCCGACCATCTCGATCCGCGTGCAGGAACTTTACGGCCTGTCGAGCCATCCGGCGCTCGCAGGCGTTCCCCTGATCCTCGAACTGCTGTCCCCCGCGCACCGGCCCATCCAGGTCACGCGCGACCTGCCGGGCTTCTGGCGCGGCTCATGGGCCGATGTGAAGCGCGAGATGCGCGGGCGCTATCCCCGCCACGTCTGGCCCGATGATCCGGCTGCAGCCGCGCCCACGACACGGGCCAAGCCCCGCGGCACCTGACACCTGAGTGGCGTCCGGTCGCGTCTCAGTTCCCCATACGCTGCTGCCATTGCCGCTCGCCGATCAGGCACGACGATGTCGGGCGGGCCTGCGCGCGGTGGATCACCGGCTGCGGCGGCGTGAGCCCGGCCACTTCGAGGATGAGCTTGGTGCGGATCGCATTGGCGAACTGGGCGCCATCACGCACCGGGATCACGAAGGAGCCTTGCCCCCCGATCACGCATTCCTTGTAATAGGTGTCGAGATCGGTGAGGTCGAGATAGCCCGGCCGCTTCAGCATCAGCGGCAGGCCGTTGATCGTGATTCCCTTCTGCACCGCCTCGTCGCGGGCAATGGTGACGAGCCGGCCCTGATTGTTCGGCCCGTCATCCGATACGTCGATGACCTTGCGCATCGGCTTGACGCCGCTTTCATCGAGGAGCTTCACGCCCATGTCGATGGCCGCCGAGATCGAGGTGCGATAGGCGCGCCGCACCGGCTGCGCCTCGAGCCGGCTCGCAAGCTGGTTGGCACTCGCCGGCCCGTCGACGATGATCCAGGGAGCCAGCAGGTAATGGGTCCCCGAGCCCGCCCATTCGAAATAGGTGATGGCCACCTTGCCGATGGCGCCGCGCCTGACCGCTTCGAGGAACTGTTCCGAGCGCAAGGCATCGACATAGCCCTGACGCTGGACGGCGAGCTCGTCGAGATCCATCGAATAGGAGATATCGACGGCCAGGACGAGGGCCACATCGACCTCTTCCGGGCCATCGGCTCGCGCCGGCGCCAGCATCAGGGAGAGGGCGATCAGCGGCAGGACCAGGGCATGCAGGACGAGCCCCTTGAGGAGCAGGGCCGGCCGCGACGAGGTGCCCCCGGACGGGTCGTCATCTGCGCAACCACGCGTCAGGCACGCGCGCAAGCGGTTAAATCGATGGGCGACGCACAGGCTGGCAACCATGTCGACCTCCGTCCAGAACGACAGAGTGACACCGGTCGACGGCACTGGCTAGCACTTCTCGTGCCGCCCCCGTCCTTGGCTTGCCTCAACAATCCGTGAAGCGGGGACGCGCCCCGGATCAGACGGCCGGGCGGCGGGACTGGCCGCTTCGTACCACCGCCAGAGCGGCGGCAAAGGATGCTTCGACATCGAGCGCGGTGGTGTCGAGAATCACGGCATCGGGCGCCGGCTTGAGCGGTGCCGTCGAGCGCCCGCTGTCGCGCGCATCGCGCCGCTCGATATCGGTGAGCACGTCGGCAAAGGCCGCGTCCTCGCCACGGCCGCACAATTCGAGATGACGCCGACGCGCGCGCTCCTGCGTCGAGGCTGTGACAAAGAGCTTCACGTCGGCATCGGGGCAGATGACGGTGCCGATGTCGCGGCCGTCCAGCACCGCACCGCCCGGCTGCAATGCGAAGCGCCGTTGCAGGTCGATCAGCGCCTTGCGCACCAGCGGCAGTGCCGCGACGACCGAGGCGGCCTCGCCCATCTCCCGCCCGCGCAGGCGGCTTTCGTCGAGCGCGGCCGTATCGAGGTTCGCCGCGACGCGCGCCGCCTCCTCCTCGTCGTCGAGCTTCAGGCCCGCATCGAGCAGCGCGCGTGCCGTGCCGCGATAGAGCAGTCCCGTATCGAGGTGGGGCAGGGCAAGCGCCTGCGCCAGGCGGCGCGCCAGCGTCCCCTTGCCCGAGGCGGCAGGCCCGTCAATGGCGATCAACACGCCGAGATGTCCGCGCCCAGCCGCGTCATCAGCGGCACGAAGGTGGGAAAGCTCGTGGCGATCATCGCCCCGTCATCGACGCTGACCGGCCCCTCGCTGGCAAGCCCCATGACGAGGAAGGACATCGCGATGCGGTGGTCGAGATGGGTCGGCACCGGCCCGCCGCCCGCGACCTTGCCCGCGCCGCCGTCCACGATCAGGTCATCGCCCGCGATGTGATGCGTCACGCCGCACAGACGCAGGCCCTCGGCAACCGCCGCGAGGCGATCCGATTCCTTCACACGCAGCTCGTGCAGCCCGTTCATACGCGTCGTGCCCGAGGCGAAGGCTGCCGCAACCGCGAGGATCGGATATTCGTCGATCATCGAGGGCGCGCGGTCGGCCGGCACGTCCACGCCCTTGAGCGCGCTGCCGCGCACCCGCAGGTCGACGACCGTTTCCCCGCCCTCGACGCGCGAATCGAGCTCCTCGATCGAGCCGCCCATCTCCTTGAGCGTGGTCAGGAGCCCCGTCCGCAGCGGGTTCATCATCACGCCTTCGACGATCACGTCCGAGCCCGGCACGATCAGGGCCGCCACGATGGGGAAGGCGGCCGAGGACGGGTCAGCCGGCACGTGCACGCTCTGGCCCGTCAGCTTCGGCTGGCCTGTCAGAACGATCCGACGGCCATGGCTGCCATGCGGCGTGACGCTGACCTCGGCGCCGAAATGGCGCAGCATCCGCTCCGTATGGTCACGCGAGGCTTCCGTCTCGATGACAGTCGTGCGGCCGGGCGCGTTGAGGCCCGCAAGCAGCACGGCGGACTTGATCTGCGCGGAGGCAACGGGGGTCTCGTAGGTGATGGGCAGCGTCTCGCGCGGGCCCTTCAGCGTCAGCGGCACGCGCCCGCCCGGCGCGCTCTCGACGACGGTGACGCCCATCTGCTGCAGCGGGTCCAGGATGCGCAGCATCGGCCGTTTGCGCAGGGAGGCGTCGCCGTCGAATGTCGTGGTGATCGGATGGCTGCCCGCAACGCCCATCATCAGGCGCGAGCCCGTGCCCGCATTGCCGAAATCGAGCATGTCGCGCGGCTCGGAAAGCCCGCCGATCCCGATGCCGCGCACTCGCCAGCGCCCCTCGCCCTCGCGCGTCACGCCGGCACCCAGCGCGGCCACCGCTGCTCCGGTGCGCAGCACGTCGTCGCCTTCGAGCAGGCCTGAGACCTGCGTCTCGCCGGTCGAGAGCAGCCCGAAGATCAGCGCCCTGTGAGACATCGACTTGTCGCCGGGCGGCGTCAGGCGGCCCCGCAGCGGACCGGAACGGACGGCGCGCAGCGGCTCGGGGGAAGCGGAATGCGACACGGGCGGCACTCACTCGGCTGGCGCAGGCTTCACAAAGCCTGCGGAACTGGGATGCAAGGCCGCTCGCTAGCACAGCCTCGACCCTCCCGCCACAGCCCACGCGGGAACCTGCTGACGAACAGGGAATTCGATCCTGCGAGAATTCGATTTGACAGCCCCGTCGCCCGAGACTAACGGGGTCGCTCGTTTTTCCGATATGTCTTCATCCCTG
>JBIPLL010000728.1:0-9845 GCA_044368425.1 Beijerinckiaceae bacterium | reverse complement strand
CGGCAAGGGCATCTACGCCATCGACAGGGAAACGGGCGAGGAGGGGGAGGCCGAAGCCTTCCCCACGCCCCAGGAGTTGTGGCAGCGCACCTTCGCCGAAGAGAACGCCTGGCGTGATCGTTTCGCCTCCATCCCCTACCCCGACAAGGGCACCAGACTCACCACCAACCAGGGCCGCCAGGCCTGCCGCAGCAAGCGCAGCAGCAGCAGCACCGAGCCGCCCACCCCGACAAGCAGCACCAGGCTTTGGCAGAAGCCGATCACATGGGGATCGGCGCTCCAGGCCCGCTTCCGCCATGCCCAAAACGAGGGGCTGGGCCAACAGGGCGGCCAGAGCAGGGGCAGCAGGGAAACAGGCAGACACTCCAAAAGCCTGATGCCATTAACGTTGAGGTCTAAATGCAGCCTCATTCCTAGCCATGGCAGCCGAACTGGGCGAACTGATCACTGTCACTCCAGGTGTTCGCAGCGGCAAGGCTTGCGTGACAGGCACCCGGATCACGGTGTCAGATGTTCTGGGCTATTTGGCCAGCGGCATGAGCCAGGAGGAAATCCTGCTCGACTTTCCCGATCTAAAAGCTGAACACATTCGGGCCGTTCTACGCTATGCGGGAGAGCGGGGTCGGCCTGCACAGGAGCAGCCCAGCAGCACCCGAGACTCGGTAGCGGTGAGAAGCCACACTGGGCCGATATCCGCCGCCACCCTCGTCAACTGGACTGACGCCCGGCCCGACTCGGAACTGGACCCGCTGATAGGGCCCGGCTGAGGCGCTGGGGGCTGGCCATGGGCAACTGAATCAGTAGCTCCACCACGCTGGGCAATGGCCAGGCAGCGCCACGAACCTTTTAGTGCAGGTGTCGACATCAGTTCGATTCAGGAGCTGCTCTTCCAGAGCGACTTGAGAACCACTACTATCTATAAATAAACATTAAATCGTACAATGGTTAGTGTTAATAGTCTTGCAATTCATCTCATTTCCTGGACAAGCGCTGATGACCAGATCGTCACGGGAAACTGTGGCCAAGCTTGGGGTGTTATGCGGATCAGCCCATCATGCTTGACCGGATCAGCTACATCGCTGAGAAGCTTTGCATCGCAATCTATCTGAGGCATCAATGGGTGCTGCTCTCAGCATGTTATGCTGTATTAACTCTTGCTGGACGGGTGTTATGCGGTCCGCCCATAAAGCGTTCGACCAAGCCGCTGCGCGGCAGATTCAACAGCCCAAGATTATCACCAAGTTGTCTATAATCGCCCGCTCAACACCATTGCAGATCCTGCTCCCAGCCCTACAGCGATACCGGCTCAACACCAGTTACACTCTTTTTGAGGCCGTGAGAGCCATGGAGCAAGCACTTCTACCTACGATCGAGGCGAATCGTAAATGGAATCTTAAAAACGAGCGGACATATCTCCTTTAGTAGGAGGCCCTAGAGCCTCAGAGCCTTAGAGTTGCGGGGCTTGTCCAACATAGGATAGATCGTGGCTTCGCACGATCTATCCATGCCGTTAGATTGCCGTAATTATCCTGTCACCAAGTCCATAGCCCATCCATGCCAAGACGAGTTTTCTTCAGCTTCCACTATCAGGATGTTGCTGATTTCAGGGCTAACGTGGACCGGAATCACTGGCGAACCAAACCCGATAGAGAGTCAGCAGGATACTTTGATGCGTCTGTTTGGGAAAAGGCGAAGAAAGAAGGATCAGCTTCTCTAGAACGTCTAATTAATCGAGCTTTATATAACACGATCAACACATGTGTCTTGATTGGGTCAGCGAATTTCGTAAGGCCATCGGTCAGATATGAGGTTTTTAAAAGCTTGTTGCGCGGAAATCACATATTCGGCGTTCACATAAATGGCATACCTGATAAGCATCGACAAACCAAGAGCAATGGCCCGAATCCCTTTGATTATCTTGCCATGACTAGCTCAGATGATGGTACTACAGCAACACTTTGGCATAGGTACAACAGCGACTGGACCCCGTACGAGTCAATAGATGGATCCGCACAGGTGCCCGTACGTTGGGGTGCACAGCTCGGCGGGAAAGCATTCTTATTGTCTGAGCTATGCCCAACCTATGACTAGGTAAGACAGAATGGGTATTCTGATTTTCCGAACTGGGTTCAGTGATGGGCGATTCAACTACTCCAAGATTGCTTGACGAGACTTCCCCTTCTGTTCAAGCTCACCTTCAAATCATTCAAGCGGTAATCAGCAGGATGGCCGGAAACAGCTCATCATGCAAAGCTTGGTGCATCACACTTGTTTCCGCAATACTTGTAGTTATTGCCGACAAGGGGAAGCCGGACTATGCATTTCTTGCCCTATTGCCAGCATTGCTATTCTTTGCTCTTGATACCTATTACCTTGCTCTTGAGAAAGCATTCCGGAATTCCTACAATTCTTTTGTTTCCAAGCTTCATGCATCTGGGGTTTCACCACATGACCTCTATGTTGTCCAGCCCGGGGGAAATACTATTCGAAATCACCTGAAGGCTATAGGATCATTTTCGATTTGGAGTTTTTATTCATCATTGGCGATTCTTATTGCGATTGCTAGATGCATAGTTGCCAAAAACGCAATCTAACATCAAGATTCAGCAGCCTGGCCCGAACTGTACCTGTCAATTATCAGGAAGTTTGCCCGCTGCTGATCTTGAACGCTCGTCGGTCTTGATGGCTTACGGCTTGGATAGATCGTGGCTACGCACGATCTATCCAAGCCGTTCGGAAGATTGAGAACCCAGCCGCTCCAATTGCAAGAAGTAGCATTTCACGCATAGCAATAGATGGGACCTCCAGGCTGAGATTACTGTTTTTCGCTCGTGCTTCGATCTGCAGCTAATATGGGCAAACAGACTGCTGCGAAACGTGAGCCCAAGTATTGCGGCTGATCGTAGCTGCATCTTCATCAGTTACCGCCGTGATGACGCCCGAGGAGCCAGCGGGCGGGTATGAGATTGGCTGCGGATCGGTTTTGGCCGCGAGCGGATGTTACGAGATATGGCCAGCATCGGTGCGGGCAAGTGGCGGTAAAGATTGAGCAGGCCTTGGCGATCAGCAAGGCCTGCGTGGCCGTCATCGGCCGTCGCTGGGCTGATGCCTCCAACCTGTCCCACCTGCAGTCTCCCAATGACATGGTGCGCCACGAGCTGGAGACAGCGCTGGCCAGCGACGATGAAGAATTGCTCACAATTATCTCCCTGCTTGTGGAGGACGTCCAGCTGGTTCAGATCCCCACTGCTGAGCTGCCTCAGAACCTGCGACCTTAGCTCGGTGATTGGAATGTGATGGCACTCAGCGTAAAGCTGCTGGGATGAGGACATGCGCCGCTTGATCGATGCCATCGCTGAAGCAACGGGGCTGGCTGTGAACCCGGAGTTGGAGTAATGGATGGCCCTGAGCGCTGGCGCTCAGCAGGGCCTCTAGGCGGCGAAGGGCACGGAAGCAGCTGGTGCTGTAGGGCGCCAAGGTTAAGAGCAGGCGCTGGAGAGCTTGCTGCACCGTGCCGCATGTGCCGTTCCAGATGAACGGCCAGCCCTGAAGGCGGCGCTGGCGGCCCTGGCCGCTGGCAACACACTTGCTTGCAGAAGCGACGTATGAGCAGGTGGTGGAAGCCAGCCGTCGGCTCAGGCTGGCGGCAGAGCAATTAGCGGCCGGTGGGGGCGCCGGTAAGCGGATGCCGCACGCAACTTGGCCAGCCTGGCGGTATTGAGAGCTGATCTCAACAAGGCTGTGCGTTTCTTCCAGATTGCGCTGGAGGCCAATCGTGAGGATCTGGATGCGGCGCTCAACTGGGCTATGCCTGGATCAGCAGCGGAGAGCTTTTTCAAGCGGGCAGTGTGTTCGCTGATGTCATCCAGCAGGCCAGGCCTGCCCAAAATCCACATGCTTAAGGCCAGGGGCTCAATGACTGGGGTGATATGCTGTAGAGGTGGGTAGATGGAGCCGGCGCGCTGGCGGGGTATCAGGCGGGGTGACTATCGACGAAGTCGTTGCCAAGCTCGATTCGGCTAACACGGAGAAGCAGCTACAACTGGCTTAAGTATTTTCTTTCTGTTTAATCGATACAAGATCGAAGAAAGTATATTTTCAGAGGCTTTAAGTCTCGGCTGGGCCTGGGCCCGCGACATTCCAACCCGGCTGGAACCGTAAGGCGCCACGGGGAAGATGGATGCCATGGAGACTCTCCGAAGACGAAGCAGCCCCGCATCTGGATTGTGACATTTCGCTACGGATTGGTGGCTACGATTCTTGCCCGCCTTTGTTTTTGCGAAGTGTAGTAGGGCGCACCAATGAGAGCGGGCAGATTGGCTCTAAGATTGGAGAGCTTCGCCTCCCGGCTGGACCTGAAATTATTATGAGCACAGAATCCGCACCATACGTGCATGAGTCCAGGGCAATACTCGGCAGCACTAAAAAATATATTGATGCTTGCTTTTCAGTCTCAGGCTATTCTAGTGTAGTCGAGGATGAGTACGAAAAGAGTCTAGTTCATCTTCACCAATCGTATCTCCATTTCTTTGAACAAGAAGGCCTCAGGGAAAATAATCCTGATAAGCAAAAGCTGAATCATATCCTTGAAGAGGTTAAATTACGGGCAGGTACACTGCGAAAATGCCAGCGCCCTCTCTTCCAATCCATACCCAAGTTCTATGATTTACAACTCAAGGAGATGCTTGTCCATGCTACCAAGGTCATCCACGAGAATCTTGATGCTCAAATCTGCTCAATATTCCTAGTTGGGAAAAATGGGCGCTTATTGCGACAGACACTCCATGGCACTACGCACCGAAAACAAGTAGTAGATTCAAAGTGGTTTCCCGATGAGTCCTATGAAATCAACAATCTCAGTTTTGTTGGAAGAACAGCAGTACCTAGTCAATCTTCATTAAATCAGGCAGCAGGCTATCGGTTTGGCGAAATCTGCCATACAAATATTGTCGAGCAGGATTTTACGGAGCTCGACAATAAGGAAAAGTATGCTGAAGCATTTGGCCCACTCTATGAGGTGATCGCTGTCCCTATTAACAACCGTAATCGTACCGTCGGCGTGCTCAGGATTATTAACAAGATTGATCGCCGCACTCAAAAAGTGCTAAGAAAAGATCCGTTTACTGAGCGCGACTTTTACTACTTATCTCTTTTCGCATCCGAGATTGGTTATGCATTGATCAATCTTGAACGCGACGCCTACCGACGACTTTTTTCATCGCTTTTGAAGGACGTGACAAGGCCAAGCAGTGCTCTCCAGATAGGAGTACAACCTGCCTATATCAAAGAGTATTTGGAAAACGTCCTCACATTTCTTGTTAATAATGAAGCACTACCCTTTAATTTTGCGGTTATACGTTCCTATAGCAAAGCCGAAGATAATTATCAGACAGTGGCCCTCGCAGCATCTGACCGAAACCTCATAGATGTGCGAAGAGACAATAAGCCAATTAAAGCGAACTCAAACACTTTCGTAGATATTACATGCACCTCCAAAGAGCACATCGTCATTTCTGACATCTCGCCTAAACTCAAGAATTTCCACAATGCAGATTGGATTCAACAACATGGGTTTACCACGTTCTGCTGTTTCCCATTGGTATGCAGGAGTTCTGAAGGTGACAAAGCCTATGGCACGCTATCACTCTATACAATTTATAAGTTTGTGTACGACACAAGAATCATAGAACTTCTTCAGACAGTGGTAGATACAATCTCGACTTATCTCTATGTTGAAAGTATGAAAACTAATGATAAAATCTCCAATGCAGATCTTGATCGAACTGAAAAACTTCTTGCGGCTGTCTGTAACTTTCCAAGCCAGGCCAACAACCTTAACATAGCCTAAGCCAATGCACTAATCCCATCTCATCACCTAAGACTACTAGTGTTTCAGTATTGCTCTGATCAGATGTTTGCTCAACTAGACAAAGAGAAGTTGGCACATAATCATTCACAAAAATGATCGTATCCACCATACCCTCCACGTTCTCTTGCCATCTGCGTACTGTTCTGTCATTTGATGCTGTAATATAATCCTCATCGGCCAGGAAGACAATCGCCACGACGGTGCTTGCATGCCCCAGAAGTTTGTGCTTGAGCTTGAGGAGAGGTTTCTGAAAATCCCCATTCCACTGCCAGATGCTCACACTGGAATCAGCGTGTGCGATGGCCAAGTACTCATTGCAGACGTGCAACAGTTCCATCTTCCCAAATGTGATGCTGCCTTGCAATTCTGATGAAGCATCATCACTTTTCAGTTGATAAAGTGTAGTTTGGATTAAGGACGATGATGACGGGTTATTCATCAAGTAATTGACCAGCTCCGGACCACCGAGAAGACAAATCCAGAATCTGCCATCCTCACTCGATAAAGACGACCAGCAGAAGAGATGATTATTGTCAAGCATTTCGATCTGCTCGATACTGCCAACAACGTTTGATGACCTTATGTCTGTCGTGGAACCTTCTGCTGAATAGAAGATGCTGCCGTCGTCACAACCCATGATGAGGCCGTGATCATTAGACCAGCAAGTTGCTGTTGGAACGAGCGCACGCTCTTCAGCAACTTCGTGAAGAGTGCATTGATGAGCCTGTAGTGTAAATTCTACTGTGTACGTAAGTGGTGATTCATAAACAAGGAGTTGGCTGCTGTCCCGAATTACAAACTGTTGATTAGTCAGCACGAATGCTTTTGACGAGTTACTTACTTCTATAGGAGTATGATCACGAAAATGCCACTTAGACTGTGGGATGCCATCATGCCTCCAGAGGCAACCTGATCCATCAGAGGCAACTGAGTAGATTTCACCGCTGCTGTTCCTCCAAATAAGCAAGACACGCCCATAATGAGCTTGCAAAGAGCACCCACCAGATACGTCTGCTTGATCAGCACAATCCCAAATAGCAATCGTTGAGATAGGCCGCTCTTTATCTTTGCAATCAATGGAGGCTGACATTAAACGTGGTATATTGTTGTTTGACTGACATAGGCAGTTGATTGAGGCATCGTGGGCGCCTAGCCTGCGATGTTCAGGTCCATCTTCGTTCCATCTCTTATAAAAAATCATACTATCTTGAGAATAAGATAAATAGACGAGTTGATCTGATCCCTTCAAGCAGAGGATGGTCTGGATGTCATCAGGAAAACCCGTTAATCCATGGATCTGCAGGCTGGTCAGATTAATTCGGTAGACCGAGTTTGGAAGAGCCTCTCCAGGGTCTGTGACCACATACAGGGAGTCCTTTGATTTGTGATAGGAAAGACTGATCACTTCTCCATCTAACTGTATCGGTTGACTCGATGATAGATCTTTGATATCTGAGCATCGTATCGTGCCATCTTTTGAGCCAGTAACAATCTTAGATCCGCCAAGATAGACGAGGTGCGTGATCCATGAATAATGAGCTTTATTGATACTCTTGAATTGTCTGTGCCCTGTTTGCATCCCGGGACGGAACGAACTAGTTATTCGCCAAATCTTAACTACTTGATCGTCAGAAGTTGAAACTAGATAAGATTTGCCTCCTATGGAAATAAATAAGAGATCATTGATTTCCTCTTTATGCGCTTCAAATTCGCACACCCTGCTAAGATCGTTTAAAGTCCAAATTGCGATCCGGCCATCCCAGGATGCGCTGGCGAACTGATCTTCTGAGATTCGTGTGACCGCAGACACGACCTTCTTATGGCTATTGTTGTGATCTGAATAGCTTAATCCGCCAACAGCAAGATTCCAGACTCCTACTCTGCCATCCATGCATCCAAAAAGGATGATATCTCTGTCATGGGATAGGCATTGAATAGCTCCCTCAACGGCTCTTTGCCGCAACAGGCGCGTATTGTTTAGACTCGGAAAAAGCGAAATTGCTAGATTTTGTTCTTTGCAGATCCTTACAGCAGCCTGACACAGATAAGCAATCCCTAATATTGGGCTCTGTCTTTCAAGATGAGCCAGAATCTGACTGGGAAGTTGCTGTGGAAACAGGCGCAGAGTCTGCTCAGCTTGCCCCACAAAACGGTGGAGTGTAGTCAAGAAGTCATCATCTCCACCAGACGAATCATGCATTAGTTCATAGATGCCTGTGTGGGTAAGTCGTGCTTGAAGCCAGTGAATATTGGCAAGTAAGTCGTGCCGCAAGGTAAGCCACTCAGCTGTTGTAATGTAGCTTCTGAGATGCCGTACCAAATAGGGCCATAGGTGTGCACTTTGGCTCTGGAACTGATTGAGCATCCAGCTTCGTATTCGCTCTATTGTTTCGTGAAGATCAACATCATAGGGGTACGCAAGAGGTGTTGCACTTGATTCATTTTCACTAACTAGCCACAAGCGCAGGGAGCTGTGATCAAAGCTATAGAATATGTCAGCCAGCAGCTTCCCTCCACGACTGACATCCTTTCGGCACGACGATATCAGTGAACCGAGGATTTGAAGCTCGTTGCGGATTTGTTTTTTTGGTGTCTCCAGGATAGACGATAGCTCTGTTAGGCTTAGTTCTTCCCGCTGTTCACAAAGTAGTCCGAGAATAGACCGCATCAACCGATAGTCTTCTGTATCCTTCCCACGAGAATAATGTCTACGAAAGGTCTGTCGATAGAATTCGCTCATTCCACGGGGGAACTTGTCAAAATCACGAAGACTCTTTAATGGAATTAATTGATTCTCAACAGCATCCAATACTGCCGCCACATACAAAAGCTTGCCACCACTCAGCTTGGGATCCCTCAGCTTCTTAGTCACTTGATGGCTGGCGAGATTAGCCTCTGATAACACTATCTTTAAGTGGCCAGTCTGACAGCGCTCTTCGATGTATGTAGAGAGATCGCTCAGATTATTCTTGTCATCGGGTGCGAGCGGTTTGTGACGAAATGGTTTTGGTGATAAGGACTCGACAACTTCATCGTCCCCCCGGCTGGTTGCCAAGATTCTTATCCAGGAGGGTAGTGGTGGATCTGCCGCCAATAGGTTCGTGATGCGTACGTCGTCCGGCTCTCCAACGGCAGGACGATACTGGAGGGATAGCTCCAGCGCATCCACCACAATTAAATGGTCAATGCCTGGCGCCTCTATTTCATGCAGGAGCGCTACAACCGCCTGATTCCAGGCGTCTTCGGGCTGTAGGGCAGCATTCTTCAAGAGCTCTACCAGCCCCACAGCATCAGGAGCTTGGAGGTGCCGGCGATACGCCGGTAGCGTTTCCGCCAACTGTGCTGCGATGCTGATTACAAAACGGCCAGGGGAGAGCGTAGTGTTCAGGCCGCCTTGGCAGAAGTGTTGTGCAGCAAGAGGGATCCCCGTGACATTGTTCTCAACAAGCTGCGCAATAAAGGCGGTCTTGCCAAAACCAAACCCGGCAGTATGTAACATACCTTGAGAAGCATTGGGGTCTTTCAACCAGTTTCGAACTTCCTGAAACAACCAATCCCGGCCGATGAATCCCTTTGATCGCTGCTTGCGATAAGGTTCAAACTTAAACGGAGATAGAAAAGGATCGATCAGCTCTTGCTGGCTGGAAGCAGCGCAATCAGCAGTTACATCAAGTCCATAAAGAGCATCACTGATGAGGAGTCTTAAGTGATCTGGATTACCGAAACGTTTGTAGATGACCTCTTTGCTGGCCTTTTTTAGAAAAGCTCTTCTTTTGCCAGTATATCGATCATTCGCCAGTGCGTGAGCGGGCATGCCAGTATTTGACGAGTCCGAATCAAGCAAGAAGATGAACCGAGGCAGCTCTGCCTCAACTGCTGCATCGTACTCACTTTCTGTATAGGATATGCGTTTGGAAGTGATGGAGCCATACTTGTTTCCATAGATGCCTATGTAGACGTCGCATTCCTTGACCCG
>JBIPLL010000053.1:0-9878 GCA_044368425.1 Beijerinckiaceae bacterium | reverse complement strand
CGCCGTGAGCGGTGCTCACCCGGCCAAGTTGCGGATCATCGGCACGCAGCGCCCAAGCTGTCCCGCAGAGCCGTACTCACGTGGCGGGATGCAACCGCACGCTTGCGGGCACGTCGAGCGGGGGATTGGGGCCGCCCTTGAACTCGACTGTGGTGAAGACCAGCTCGGTTGGCCCGACATTCTCGACGCTGTGGACGAAATATTCGCCGGGACCGAAGGTGAAGTGCTTCGTGTCGCCCGGGACATAGGTCACGTCGGAGACGCTGCCGTCCATGTTGATGTTGCGGGCCTGACCGCCGGTCATGGCCGTCCAGAAATAGTCGAGCTGGTGGCGATGGAAGGCGCAGCGTGCGCCCGGTGCGATGCGCAGGTGCCAGACGCGTACCCTGTCGGTCTCGGAGACCAGCACGCTGCCCACCACGCCGTTGGACAGGCCCGCCAGGCTCTCGGAGCGCAGGGGCTCAGGCAGGCCGGCTCCCGATCCTGCAAGGCTTTCAGCGGCAGCTCGTGACATGACTTCCTCCCCTGTCGGCTCGGCCGATCTTCAATTGATAGCACGCAACGCCGCGTGAGCGGGCACGGGCACCGCCGCAGAGCGGGCCGTCATCGCCAGTATGTCGCTGCGGCCCGGCGCGGGGCGTACGACCCCGTCTGGCGGCGGCGCGATGCTCGAACCCAGCCAGCGGGCATAATCGACGACGAGGCGACCGGCCGCGAGGCGTTCCAGCTCGAAACGGTCGATGGCCGCGTCGAGGGTGCCGGTGCTCTCGAGCGCGCGCGCCAGAGATTCCACGTCCAGCATCGCCTTCATCAC
Organism: Beijerinckiaceae bacterium; assembly: GCA_044368425.1. GTDB lineage: Bacteria > Pseudomonadota > Alphaproteobacteria > Rhizobiales > Beijerinckiaceae > JBIPLL01. The sequence continues at coordinate 9,064 of JBIPLL010000053.1, read as the reverse complement.
ACCCATGCCGACATGGGGGCGCGCGACAAAGGCTGCATCCCCCACCGCAATGATGCGACGCGAGCGACCGAGCGCCAGCCGCGGCGCCTCGAAATCCACGATCGGCTGGATGAGCGGCACGCGCGTGCGCTCGACCATGTCGGCAAAGAGCGGGCCGAGGCGCTCCGAGGCGGCCGCGCGCATCGCATCCCGGACGGCAGGTCGGATCCGATCCGGCGCGATGGCCAGCCCGGAGCGGCGGCCCTCGATATCGGTCAGGATGTCGTCCAGCGCCGGCCCTTCGGGGGCGGGACGATACCAGACGAAGTTCACGTGAACCGGCGAACCGGGCTCGCCCGCCACGGGATAGGCGACCATCTGCTCGCCGGTTGGAAGGCCGAAGGCGAAACAGCCGGTCAGGGCGTCGCGCGCGGCTGGCGCGAGCTCCGAAGCCTCCACGAGGCCGCGCCAGGCGATATAGCCGCTATAGCGCGGCTGGGCATCCGGGAGAAACTGGCGGCGCGTTGTCGAATGGATGCCGTCCGCCGCGATGACGATATCGGCGGGCAGGAGCGTTCCGTCCTCGCATTCGGCAACAAGGCCGTCGTCGTGTTCGAGGATGCGAACGACGTTGCGGTTGCCGGCATAGCATGGATCGGGCAGCGCGCGGCGCATCACGCCGCGGAGAAAGGACCAGGTGGTGAAGGTCTGGGGAGCGGCGATCTCCTCCACGACACGGCCGTGTCCATCATAGAGGCGACGGCTTGGAACGAATGCCCCGATGCGCGACACGTCGCGGTCGATGCCGGCGGCGTGCAGAAGCTGGGTCATCTCGGGGTGGGTTGCGATGCCAGCCCCCCTGCCCTCCAGCTCGTCCCCGATCCGCTCGCAGACCTGAACCGTCCAGCCGATGCGGCGTAGCGACAGCGCGGCATAGAGCCCCGCCATCGATCCGCCGACAATGATGGCATGCTGACGGGAGGCGCTGCGCCCCGTCATGCCGCCGAATCCCCCCCGCCACGCTTCGGGATGACGGGCAAGAGGACGTAGTTCTCGGCGCCGTCGCCAAAATGCAGCGTCGTCGTGCCTGCGAACAGCTCGGTGGGGCGATCAGTCGGATCGTCGTGCAGGAACGGTCCGCAGCCGGTCAGTTCGTTCTTGAAGTTCGACAGCTTGCCTCCGCTGCCGCCGCCATAGACATAGTCCCGGCCGCGCACGGAGAGCGCGATGCGGCTGCCGGCCGGCGCGACGATGGATGTCGGCCAGATTTCCACGTCGACATCGACGGGTTCGCCAGGCTTCAGCATCTGGCGCTCGTCATGCGTGTGATAGGGACGCCACGGGCGCGTGAGCGCGGGATCGAGCTTGCGGTGGGACACGCGCAACCAGCCCTGCGCAACGGGAGTGTGCGGGTCGATGGCGCCCATGAACACGACCTCCTTGAGGTCGGGCATGAGGATGCGCAGCACCAGGAACAGGTCGGCATCGGGCGTCGACGACGAGACGCGAAGGCGCGCCGCGATCGGGCCGGTCAGTTCGGTCGCGCGTTCGAGCGGCGCCGACAGGAAGGTCAGGCCGTCGCCCATCGCCTCGAAGGGCAGGGTCGCGCTTCCCGCCGCAGGCGCGGACGACAGGACGTGGCCCTGCGGCCCGAGATGCATCTTCGTCCAGTTCGTGTCGGGCACCGGCCAGTTCTGCTCGGCCCGCTCGACGAAACGCTCTCCGGGATGACGGACCTGGAGCACGACGGGCGGCTGGCGATCCCAGCCATTGTCGGCGCCCTTGAGGAAATGATCGAAGAAGCGCAGCTGCATCTCCCGACCATAATCGGTGTAGAAATGCGTCCAGTGCTCGAGGCCGTGCGCCTCCAGCCATTTCTGTGGCGATGCCGCGCGGTAGAATCCTTCGAAATTGCCGCGCGGATGCAGGCCCTGTCCGCCCCAGTTGGCGGCACTCAGGAAGGGCACGACCACCTTCGACCAGTCGGGCGACCGGGCGCGGTGATACTCGTCGTCGAGCGGGTGGGCGAGGATGTCGGCGCCAAAGTCGCAACGATTGGCGGCAAGCTCCTCCTGCGACAGTTCGAGCGGTCCGCAGATGAGTTCACCCGTGATGCGACTGCGCCGGCCACGCTCGCCCGCGCCATATTGCACGGTCTTGACCTGCATGTCGTACCAGTTGGCCCAGAAGGTCGAGACGATGCCCCCGTGATGGGTCATGTCCCGATACCAGTCGGCCGCTCCCTCCCAGATGCACATGGCCGCCAGATGCGGCGGCTGGAGCGAGGCGACATGCCACTGGTTGATGCCGAAATAGGAGACGCCGTTGAGCCCGACCTTGCCGTTGCTCCAGGGCTGGACGCCGGCCCATTCGATGCAGTTATAGAAGTCGCGCGTCTCACGCGGCGAGAAATGGTCGATATAGCCAGGCGAGCAGCCACAGCCGCGCGAGTCGACCCGCACGCAGGCATAGCCGTGCGGCACCCATTTCTCTGGATCGACCACTTCCCAGTTCTGGTACGCGTTGGTCGAGCCGGCGACCACGTCGGGGTGCTTGTCCGCCATCCTCTGCCAGGCGCTGGGATAGCCGTCCTGAAAGGCGAGGCCCTTGGCATAGGGACCGTAGGTCAGGAGAACCGGGTAGTTGCCGTCCGCGATCGGGCGATAGACGTCGGCGCGCAGGACGAGCCCGTCTTCCATGGGGATCGGCACGTTCCAGTCGATGCGCATGCCATCGCGGATTTCGGTGCGAACCAGCGGCGCGATGGCCGCCTCGCCCTCGGCGTGGCGAGCCCAGGGCTTCGCGTTCCTGACGATATCGTTCATGACGGCACTCCTGCCCGACAGGGCTATCCATGGCCTCAGGGTCCGCGCCGGCTCGCGACAAGCGGGCCGGCGGCGGTCGGTCGGTCAGGACGCCTTGATGCCATGAAGGCTGTGAGACGTGTCCTTGCAGGTGAAGAAGAGCACGTCGGCATCCGGGGTCGCCTTGCCCTCGTGCATGACGTTGGACGGGATGTAGAGAATGGTCCCGGCCGGGGCGACAACCTTCTTGCCGTCGATCACGGCATCGAAGGTGCCCTCGAGGATGTAGATCCACTGCTCGTTGGGATGGGAGTGCTTTTCGGCACCGGTGCCAGCGGGCATCCGCATCAGGGCGACCATCATTCGCTCGCCCTCGATGACCGATCCGTTCGCTGTGGAATAGTCCGGACCGCCATAGATGTGGTTCACCTTCGCAAGCTCGAAGGCGAAATCGCCTCGCGTCGCCTTGCGGGCGCCGGGCGTTTTCGTGGCGGAAGACGCGGCATTGGTCATCGCTTGGCCTCTCAGTTCATGCCGGTTTGACCGTCGGAGGACGATCTCGACCACAAACTGCGTAACCCGCTGTCCGCACCACCAGAAATACTTTGAGCGAATAAAAGCTATCTCAAAGCTGTATCGTGAGATCTCTTGCCGCGATTGGGGAAATGACGTTGATCACTTCGGCAGCAGCGGCTGCGCTTGCACAGAGGTTAGGCATGCCGGATAAGTCACGATACAGGTGCGAGCCGGTTGCCGATTTGGCCTTCCTCGACCATCCCTGTCCGGCGCATCAGGTGTGCAGATGGATGTGAGGCAGATCCGATACTTTGTGTATGTCGCCAAGCTGCGCAGCTTCAGCAAGGCCGCGCAGGTTCTCAACGTGGCGCAACCCGCCCTCAGCCGCCAGATCCAGCTGCTTGAGGATGAATTGCGGGTCAAGCTGCTGTTCCGCACGACCCGTGGCGTCCAGCCCACGGATGCGGGCCTGACGCTCCTCGAAATGGGCCAGACGCTGCTCAACTATGTCGAGCAGATGCGGGAGGCCGTCACGCATTCCTCGCGACATCCGCACGGCTCCGTCACGCTGGGCGTGCCGCCGTCCCTGTCGTCGAGCCTCGGACAGGCGGTCGTCGAAGAGTGCCGGCGCGTCTATCCGGATGTCGATCTTCGTGTGACGGAGGGCCTGAGCGTCTTCCTGCAGGAATGGCTCAAGCTTGGCCGGATCGACATCGCGATCCTGACCGAAGACGACGAGATCGCGAGCCTGACGAATACGCCGCTCGCGGTCGAGGAGATGATGCTCGTGGGGGGAGCCGGGCTTGCCCGGCCCGGACATGACACGATCCCCCTGGGCGAGGTTGCCAAGCTCGACCTGACGCTCACCCAGGGCTTCCGGCGGATCGTGGACCGGTGCATCGAGCCGACCGGCGTCCAGCTGCACTATGTCGGCGAGTTCAACAGCATACCGATCCTGAAGGAGCTGCTTGCGAGCGGCTTCTGCACGACGATCCTGCCCTGCACGCTCGTGAGGCAGCGCGGCTTTTCCGACAATCTCACGGTCTTGCGGATCATCGATCCTGCGCTCGAACGGATCCTTGTGACGTCCGTCAATCCGGCCCGTCCGCTGACCTCCGCCATCAAGGCCGTGCGCGAGACCATCGCAAATGCCGCACGGGATCTCGGGATGACACCGCCCTCACGAGGGCTGCGGCGCGCGGCTGCGCATCACGATTGAGCCGAGCGTCAGGACGGTCAGGACGAGGAAGACGAGGGCGATGGGGCGCTCGATGAAGACCATCAGCGAACCGTCCGACTGGATCAGCGTCCGGCGCAACGAATCCTCGACGAGACGCGAGAGGATGAAGGCGAGGACGAGCGGGGCGATCGGAACGCCGAACTGGCGCATGAGCCAGCCAAGGACACCGAAGCCCACCATCAGCCCGACATCGAAGACGCTCGCATTGACCGCATAGGTGCCGGCGAAGCACAGCACGGTCACGACAGAGAACAGGAGCGGCTTGGGGGCGCTCAGGATCTTGCCGGCATAGCGCACCGCGAAATAGCCGACGATGGCCAAAGCCAGCATGGCGAAGAACATGCTGATGAAGAGCGAATAGAAGACCGGCGCGTTGTCGGCGATGAGGCTCGGGCCGGGCTGGAGGCCCTGGGCGATCAGGGCGCCCATCATGATGGCTGTGACGATGTCGCCGGGGATGCCGAAGACAAGCATCGGCACCATTGCCGCGCCGCATACGGCGTTCGCCGCCACTTCGGGGGCAATCACACCCTCGACATTGCCCTTGCCGAAGCTGCCCGGATCACGCGACGCGCGCTTGGCCATGCCATAGGCGACCCAGTTCGATGTCTCGGCACCCACGCCGGGCAGCGCTCCGATTCCGGTGCCGATGAACGAGCTGCGCAGGATCGTGCGCGGATAGAGCTTGAGCTCGGCAAGGGCCAGCCGGATTGGAAAGGCCGTGTTGCGCAGCGGGGCGACGATGTCCTTCGCGCGATAGCCGGTGAGCTGGACCAGCACCTCCGACAGGCCGAACAGACCGATGGCCAGCGGAATGACGCCGATGCCGGCGCTGAGATCCTGCACGCCGAACGTGAAGCGCTGCGACCCTCCGATGGGATCGGTTCCCACGAGCGCCATGGTCATTCCGATGGAGGCCGCAAGCAGCCCCTTGGCGAGCGAGGCACCCGATACGTAACAGACGAGCGTGAGCGAGAAGACGGTCAGCGCGAAGAATTCCGGGCTGCCGAAGCGCAGCGCGAACGCCGCGAGCATGGGCGCGCCGACGACAAGCGCCAGCGTGCCGACCAGATCGCCGAAGACGGACGCCCACAGTGCGAGGCTGAGCGCACGTGGCCCTTCGCCCTTCTTGGCGAGGGCATAGCCGTCGAGCATGGTCGCCGCGTTCGAGGCCGTTCCGGGCGTGCCGATGAGCACCGCAGATATCGAACCGCCGAAGGTGCCGCCCTTGTAGAGGCCGATCAGGAAAGGAATGCCGATCGTCGGCGGGAAGAAGAACGTAAAGGGCGACAATAGCGCCATGCCCATCGTCGCCGTGAGGCCTGGCAATGCGCCGATGATGACGCCGATCGCCGTGCCGACGAAGATCGCGGCAAGGGATGCAGGATGCGACGCGGTCGAGATTGCGGCGAAAAGTGCCTCAAGCATCACTTGTTCCTGACTTGGCCGCGATCAGAATAGAAGGCCGCCCGGCAGCAGCACGCTGAGTCCGTAACGGAACACCAGAACGATGACGACCGGCGCGATAATGGCGGTTCCCAGAAGCATGCCGCGCCGCTCGTAGCCCAGGAGCCAGCCTGCGGTCGCGATGAACAGCCCAGCCGATACACCGAAGCCGATCGTCACCATGCCGATGAAGAACCCGACGGTCAGTGCGACGACCTGCGCGACGCGCTGCCAGTCTTCGCGGTTCATGGTCAGGATCGGCAGGACCTCGTCACGGCTGCGGGTCGTGGCGACGACACCCAGCGCAGCAATGGCGACGAAGGACAGGGCCAGCCGCGGGAAGAAGCTCGGGGCGAGCGCGTTATCGGTCATGCCCGGCATGACGAAGGCCCAGCCCGCCACAAGCTGGGGCACCGCAATGAATCCCGCCACCGCCGCGAGGAAGATGATGCTCGCGGCGATGGTCTCGGCCCTGCGACTGGGATTATCCAGCATTGCGAATTGCCTCACTTCGTGGTGACGGCCTGCAGAAGCTGGCGCGCCACCGCCCAGGTATCGTTCCAGTCCTTGGTATAGGCCTCGCCGACGAGGAAGCCGTCGATCTCCTGGCCCATCTTCGTGTAGATCGACTGGAATTCGGGGTCGTTCCGGATCTTGCTGAAGCCGTCACGCAGCTTTGCCAGCCGATCCGCTGCAATCCCTGCCGGCGCGAAGATGCCGATCGACAGGCCGTCGACGACATCAAACCCGGCCTCGCGGAAGGTCGGCACATCAGGCAGGTCGGCCTGACGCTTCTCCGAGGCGATAGCAAGCGCCTTGACGGTGCCGGCCTTCATCGGATCGCGGATCAGCGAGAGGAGAAGCATGTCCACCTCGGCCTCGCCCGCCAGCATGGCGCGAAGCTTCGGGCCGCCGCCGCCATAGGGCGTCCAACGCAGACCCGTGGGCCCGAGACCCGCAGCCTTGGTGAAGAGCAGCCAGGTGTAGTGGTCGGCGGAGGCGACGTCAGCGATGGAGCCGCGCACCTGGCCGGGACGCTTGCGCGCGTCATCGACCAGATCCTTGACCGTGTTGTAGCCCGTCTTCTGGTGCGCGGTCAGGATCCACGGAATAAAGGACAGACGCGCGACGGGCGTGGCATCGGCCGGCTTGAAGCCCGTGTTCTGGACAATGGGCCCGAAGATCGTGCCGCCGGTGTCGCATACGACCAGTGTATGGCCGTCGGGGGCCGCAGACTTCAGCTCCTGCATGGCCAGCGTGCCGCCCGCACCCGGGCGATATTGCACGATGATCGGCTGCCCGAGATGCTTCTGAGCAAACGGGACGAGCGCCTGCACGTTGCGGTCGACGCCGCCACCGGCCGGCTGGCACAGGTTCACGACGATCGGCTTGTCCGGGAAAGCGGCCGCGTGGGTTGCCCAGAGGGATGTGCCCATGACCGCTGCGGCGGTAAAGCTCAGTCGAGTGACGTTTCGCATGGCGCTGTTTCCTGTGCTGGACCGGAGGTCAGGATCGGGACGGCAGATAGGCGATGGCATCGAGTTGTATGCACGAGCGCGGCAGGGGGCCGGGGCCGTGCACGATGATACGCTCGAAAGCCGGAAGCTTGTCGCGTGGAATGAAAGCCGCGGCGATGCAGTCGACGACGGCGAAATCGGCCTCGTCCGCCAGATAGACGGTGAGCTTGGCCAGATCGCCGCAATCGCCGCCTGCCTGCTTCATGGCTCCGGCGAGGCGGCTGAAGGCGGCCCAGGCCTGCGCGGCAAGCCCCGGACGCTTCTGCGCGCTCTCCAGCATGGACACGATGCCGCGCGCCTCGGGCGGCAGGTCGTCTATGCCCGCCACGGGGTGACCCTGCTCATCGGTGCCCGACATGCCAGACAGGAAGAGGAAGTCGCCCACGCGCACGCCGGCGGGAGCGTCGAAGGGTGCCGCTCCGTCCCAGGCGATGTTCTCGCGCCGCAAGCCGGCGGCTGGATCGAGAACGGTCAGCTCGATCTCGATGCTGCAACCCCGGTGACCGACCTCGTCAAAGCCGGTGATCATCAGGGCGGGCTTCACATCGGGGAAAAAGTGGCTGTGAACGCGATGGAACGTCGCGGTATCGCGGAGATCGGCGAGATAGACCGTCGACAGAACAGTGTCCGCGAGCGAGAGCCCGGCAACGGCCAGAAGCTTGCGCAGCTCCGCATAGACATACCAGGCCTGTGCCGCAATCGGACCATCGCGGCTGTCGGGATGGCTGCGCCCCGTGGCCAGGAAGCGCCCCTCCTCCGGGATGTCGTCGAAGGAGCGAACGACCGGCTTGCCGGGCTCTGCGGTCTTGATCGGGATGTGGCCTGCCGTGAAGACGAGCGGCCCTGTCCGCACGGCCTGCGAATAGTGCGAGGCCGATGGCAGCGCCTTGTGGTCGACAGCCGCGACGATGCTGCGCGCGGTGAAGACGGAATCCTCTCCGGGCGCGACGGCTATGGCATCAAGACCGATCCACGGGCTGCCGGGTCCGTTGAGGTGGCCCACGCCAAGGCCGCTCGATGGCGCCGGAGCCGGCTGCCAGTGGCGCCGGACGTCCTCGTAGATCGGAAAGTGCCGCTTGTCGCGCTGCCAGACATGCTGGCGCAGGATCTGGTCGGTATCGCTGCCGGCAGCCTTCAGCACCTTGTCGAGGACCTGATGGGCGTTCCAGGAGCTGACGGCGACCTCGCCCACATCGCCATCGACGATGCCAAAGCCTTGCGCCTTGCGCTGCCCCTCGGCCGGAAGCGCCGCGAAGCCTCCCCCGCCAGAGACGCCACGGCAACCGCTGACGAAGACAAGCCCTCCAGCCTTCACCGCGGCCGGATAGGGAAAGAAAACGGCTTCCAGCCCTGGCGCATCGACCGCCTGCTTCCTGCCCGGTCGTTCGATGGCGAACTGAGCGGTCACGCATGCCCCCATTGGCGATTGTTGTCGTTGTGAGGTTATCGGCGTGCCGACAAGGGGCAACAACCGTCTCGTTATAAATGGCTTGCCGTTTCGGTATGCCCGGATCGCAAGTATTCCTAGCGATTTGTCAGCCTAATGCACATATTTGCATCAT
>JBIPLL010000204.1:0-5647 GCA_044368425.1 Beijerinckiaceae bacterium | reverse complement strand
CAAGGTCGTGCCGACCTGGAACTATGCGATGGTCGAGGCGTCAGGCCGCGCACGCGCCATCGAGGATGCGGACTGGATCGCCACCCAGATCACGGACATGACGCGCCATATGGAAGCCCCCCGGCCCGAAAGCTGGGCCGTGAGCGATGCACCCGAGCCCTTCATCGCCTCGCAGATCAAGGGAATCGTCGGCATCGAGATCGAGATCACGGCGCTCGTCGGCAAATGGAAGGTCAGCCAGAACCGACCGGAAGCCGACCGTCTCGGCGTTATCGCGGGGCTGGGGGTAGAACCCGATCCGGTCGCCGCAGCCATGGCGGCACTTGTCGCGAGCCCGCCGCCGAAGGGGTGAGCGTCACACGCTCCCGAGGCTCTTCAGCCGCGCGCGGGGATGGATCTCGGACTGGCTCAGCACCGGCGTCTCGCGGCGGAAGCGTTCGATGATCTGGCGCACGAAGGGCCGCACCTGCTGCGAGGTGACGAGCGCGGGGATCTCGCCCTGCCGCGCCGCGTCTTCGAAGCGGTCGCGCACCTGGTGCACGAAGTCCGAGAGCCTGGACGGCGCCATGGCGAGATAGCGCCCGTCGCCTTCGCCGACGATAGCCTCGCCGAACGCAGCCTCCCACTGCGGTGAAAGGGTTATGATCGGCAGATGGCCTTGCGGCGCGCTGAACTGGGCGCAGATCTGCCGCCCCAGTCGCATCCGCACATGCTCGGCGATGTCGCGCGGGTTCTTCGAGCCGCCCACGACGTCGGCGATGCCCTCGATGATCGTGCCGAGATCGCGGATCGAGATGCGCTCGCCGAGAAGCTGTTGCAGCACGCGCTGGATGCCGGTCGTGGAGATCTGAGACGGCACGATCTCCTTGACGAGTTCCGCATGGTCCTTGGGCAGCTCCTTGAGCAGCTTCTGCACCTCGATATGCGAGAGCAGCTCGGGCATGTTCGCCTTGATGATCTCGGTGATATGCGTGGAGATGACGGTCGCGGCATCGACGACCGTATAGCCGCGCAGCTGCGCCTCCTCGCGCAGGCTCCCGTCGACCCACGTCACCGGCAGGCCGAAGGTCGGCTCCAGCATGTGCTGGCCCGGCAGCTGCACCTGCCCACCCATCGGGTCCATGGCCATGAACTGGTTCGGGAAGACCTGTCCCGTCCCCGCATCGATCTCCTTGATCTTGACGATATAGGTGTTCGCCTCGAGCTGGACATTGTCGAGAATGCGCACGGACGGCACGACGAAGCCCATCTCGCCCGCGAACTGGCGGCGCAGAGCCTTGATCTGCTCGGTCAGGCGGTCGGAGCCGTCGGCGCTGTTGACGAGCGGCAGCAGGGCATAGCCGATCTCGATCTTGATCTCGTCCATCTTGAGGAGTTCGGCGAGCGTCTCCTCCTTGGCTGCGGCCGCGGCGGTGTCGGCCCCGGCTTGCGCCGTGTCCGCCGTCACCTTCTCGCTGGCGTCTTGCGTCATCTGCAGTCGGCGCGCCATGTAGGCGGCGCCGATCGCCAGCGTCATGAAGGGCAGCATCGGAATGCCCGGCAGGATCGCGATGAGGCCCATCACGCCCGCTGACATCCCGAGCGCCTTCGGCATCGTGGCGAGCTGCTGGCCCAGTGCCTTGTCGGCCGAGCCGGTCACACCGGCCTTGGAGACGAGCAGGCCCGCTGCCGTCGAGACGATCAGCGCGGGGATCTGGCTGACGAGACCGTCGCCGACGGTCAGGATCGTGTAGGTGTGCGCTGCCTGCGAGAAACTGAGGCCCATCTGCGCGACGCCGATGAGAATGCCGCCGATCACGTTGATGAAGGTGATGAGCAGGGCGGCAATGGCATCGCCGCGCACGAATTTTGAGGCACCGTCCATCGCGCCGAAGAAGGACGCCTCGTCCTCGAGTTCCTTGCGCCTGGAGCGCGCGGTGTTCTCGTCGATGAGCCCGGCCGAGAGATCGGCGTCGATGGCCATCTGTTTGCCGGGCATGGCATCGAGCGTGAAGCGTGCCGCGACTTCCGCGATGCGGCCCGAGCCTTTTGTGATGACGATGAAGTTCACGAGGACCAGAATCGCGAACACGATCACGCCGATGACGAAGTTGCCGCCCATCACGAGATGCCCGAAGGCCTCGATGACGTTTCCGGCTGCCGCGGTGCCCTCGTGGCCATGGCTCAGGATCAGGCGGGTCGAGGCAAGGTTCAGCGCCAGCCGCAACATGGTCGAGATCAGCAGGACCGTCGGAAACGACGAGAATTCCAGCGGCTTCTCGATGAACAGCGCCGTCATCAGGATCAGGACCGACAGGATGATCGACAGCGCGAGCAACATGTCGAGCAGGATGGCCGGCAGCGGGAAGATCAGCACCACGAGGATGCCGATGACGCCCGTTGCGAGCAGCAGGTCCGAGCGCTTGCTCAGCTTCGACAGATCGCCGATGCCGGGAAGAACGAGGAAGGCCGGGGGCTTGCCGCCGGGCTTCAGACTGACGTCGCTCATCGGATTCGACCCACCACACTGACCCGGCAAGTTTTGCCGGGTGTATGGTTAGCGGCGGGTTAACGCGAGGCCCGATGCTGCGGGATCACGCCGCTCCAGCGCGTCGCTCGCCGGGATTGGGCACGTCGAGCCCGCCGGCTGCATATTCGTTGAGCTTGTTGCGCAGCGTGCGGATCGAGATGCCGAGGATCTTCGCGGCATGGGTGCGGTTGCCGAGGCAATGGTCGAGCGTGTCGAGGATCAGGTCGCGCTCGACATCGGCCACAGTGCGCCCGACAAGCCCGCGCGTCACGGCTTCCGCCACCTGCGCAGCGCGTTCCGCGACGCCGGCGGGTGGCGCACCCAGCTCCTCGCCTTCCGGTCCCCGCAGCGCCTCGGCCTCGATCTCGGCCCCGCCCGACAGCAGCACGGCCCGATGGATCGTGTTTTCGAGCTCCCGCACATTGCCCTTCCAGTGGGCGCGGGTCAGCGCCTGGCGGGCCGAGAGCGCGATCGGGCGGTGGGGCAGGCCATTCACGTCGGCATATTTGCGCGCGAAATGATCTGCCAGCGCCAGCACGTCCTGCGGACGCTCGCGCAGGGCAGGGATCTTCAGGTGGACGACGTTGAGCCGATAGAGCAGGTCCTCGCGGAACGTGCCCTTGCGCACCTCGTCCATCAGGTTGCGGTTGGATGTCGCGAGGATGCGGATGTCGACCGGCACGGGCTTTGCCCCGCCCACGCGGTCGATGACGCGCTCCTGGATGGCGCGCAGGAGCTTGGCCTGCAGTCGAACGTCCATTTCCGAGATTTCATCGAGGAGCAGCGTGCCGCCATTGGCCTCCTCGAACTTGCCGATGCGCCGCGCAATGGCGCCCGTGAAGGCGCCCTTCTCGTGGCCGAACAGCTCCGATTCGAGCAGTGCTTCAGGGATCGCCGCGCAATTGACGCTGACGAAGGCCTTGTCCTTGCGGCCCGAGCGCGTGTGCACATGGCGGGCGAGCACCTCCTTGCCCGTCCCGCTCTCGCCGGTGATCAGCACGGACGCTTCCGAGCGCGCGATCTGCTCGGCCAGCTTCACCACGCGCTCCATCGCCGCGTCGCGCCAGACGAAGCTCGCCTGGTCGGCGGCGATGGCTTCGAGCACGGCTGCGATCAGCTCCGGATCGGGAGGCAGCGGGATATATTCCCGCGCGCCGGCCTGAATGGCCGCGACGGCAGCGCGCGCATCGGTCCCCGTCCCGCAGGCGACGACGGGCGTGCGGATGCGCTCGGTTTCCAGGGCCTTGATCAGGTCGGGAATGGGCTGCCCCACATCGATCATGATCAGGTCGCTGCCCTTGGCGCGCAGCACGGAGAGCCCCTGCGGGATCGTATCGGCATGGGTGACAGCGGCACCGCGCGACATCGCCATGCGCGCTGCGGTGGAGAGCTGGCCCGAGAGCCGTCCGATGATGAGGAGACGCATGGCCTCTTGCTCCTGGATGGCCGAACGGCTCAGCGTTCGAGCTTGATGATTTCCGTCATGGTCACGCCGAGCTTGTCCTCGACGAGGACGACCTCGCCGCGAGCCACAAGTCGGTTATTGACAAAGATGTCGATGGCCTCGCCGACCTTCCGGTCGAGTTCGAGGATCTTGCCCGGCCCGATCTTGAGCAGATCGCCTACGGGCATGCGCGAATGCCCGAGCACCGCCGAGACCAGAACCGGCACGTCGAAGATCTGTTCGAGATCGACCGCCGACTTCGGCGTGGTCGGCCCTTCATCCCCGTCGAAGCCGATATCGGCGCCGCCACCGAGAGGCTGCAGGCTGAGATCGTTGTCACCGGCCATGGCCGTTCTCCCTCTCGTATGTGCCTGTCGCCGCGCTCATCGCTTGGTCGCCGGATCGGCGGCCCAGTCGGTGACCGCCTTGGTGATCGCCTCGTCGAGCGCAGCCATGTCCCGCACGAGACCGCCATCGGCCCATTCGAGCCGCGCATCGCCCGCCATCATGTCGGGCTCGCCCAGCACGATCAGGCGCCCCGTGAAGCCGCGCTCTTCCGCCATGCGGGCAAGAACGCGCTCCACCTCATCGACGAAGCTCTCATGCACGCGCACCACCAGATGGGGCACGTGCTGGAGATGATCGAAGGCCGCCGCTGCAGCCTCTGCGATGGGTGCAAGGGGGGCCCTTGCCACGGCGGAGCCGGCAAGCTTGCGCGCGAAGGCGACGGCGAATTCGATGGCCGCCGCACGGTCCTGCGCGATCTGGCCATCTCGTGCGACGATCAGCGCCTGTGCTCGCTCGCCCATCAGAGCCACCATCTGCGCCATCTGGCGAGCGCCGGCTGCCTGGCCTTCCGCAAAGCCCTGCGCCCGCGCGACCTCTGCCGCCTGTGCGAGGTCCTCTTCGGTGATCCGCTTCACCCGGGTCGCTTCGCGGAAGTCGCGATCGAACGGAAATTTGCTGGCTGACGACACTTTGGTCCTTTCGGTCTCAATAGACCAGTTCGTCGTCGGCGCCGCTCTTGGCGATCATGATCTCGCCCTTCTCGGCGAGGTCCTTCGCGACCGCGACCATCCGAGCCTGTGCCTCGTCGACATCCTTCATCCGCATGGGTCCCATGGCGGCGATGTCGTCCTGAAGCAGCTTGGCCGCACGGCCGGACATCTGCGCCAGGAAGAAGCTGCGCATCGTCTCGTTGGCGCCCTTGAGCGCGCGGGCGAGCACATCCTTGTCGATGCCGCGCATAAGCGTCTGCGTGCTGGCGGGGTCGAGCTTGCCGAGGTCTTCGAAGGTGAACATCAGCGAGCGGATCTTCTTGGCAGCCTCACGGTTGATCTCGTCGAGCGCCGACAGGAAGCGGTGCTCCGTCTGCCGGTCGAAGGCGTTGAAGACGACCGCCATCATCTCGTGCGGATCGCGACGCGCGGTCAATGACAGGCTGGCGATGAACTCGTTGCGAAGCGTTTCCTCGATATGATCGAGCGCTTCCTTCTGCACCGAGTCGAGCTTCAGCATCCGGTTGACGACATCGACGGAGAAATCATCCGGCAACGCAGTCAGGACTCGCGCCGCGACATCGGGCTTGATCTTCGACAGGACGACGGCGACCGTCTGCGGATATTCGTTCTTCAGGAAGGCAGCCAGCACCTCGGGTTCGACATTCGAGAGCTTCTGCCACATGTTGCGGCCCG
>JBIPLL010000389.1:0-3463 GCA_044368425.1 Beijerinckiaceae bacterium | reverse complement strand
TCGGCCTGGTCCTTCGGCAGAATCTTGCCGAGGATATTGGCTGTGCGGTCGAAGCTGCCGGTCACAGAAACCCCATCCGTCGCCTGCATGGCGAAATTGATGATGAGCTTCTCGACGACGGCGGAATCGATCGAGCCGAGCTGCGACATGGCGAGCGAGACCGCCTTGATCTCGTCCTCGTCGAGCTCCTTCCAGATCGGGCCGCCTGTATCCGGGCCGAGCGTGAGCAGGAGCACTGCCGCCCTCTGGGGGCCAGTGAGCTGGGTCGGGTCGGTAATGCGTTCGCCAAATCCCGTAGTCATCGATCAGGGCTCCCGGATCCACTGGCGGATGATCGCCACCGATTCCTGCGGATTGCTTTTCACAATCTCGCCGATTCGATCGATCGACTGCGCCTGAACCTGACCGTTCACCTTCGCGATTTCCAGCATGCGCGAGGTCGGATTGTCGATCTGGACCTTGATCGGACCTTCGCCGGAGCTGACCAGCACGCCGCCTTGCGAGCCGCCTTGTGACCCGCCGCCCTGGCCACCGCCACCGCCCTGGCCGCCGCCCCTGCCCGGATTGTCCGGGGCCAGCGCCTTCTTCAGCATCGGGCGGACCACCATCAGCAGGACGATGAGCGTCAGCAGCGCCAGCACCAGGACCTCGGCGAGACGCACGATGTCGTCCTTGGTGAAGGAGAACAGCGACGTGATGAGCGAAGTGGTTTCCGGCGGGATGTCGACCGCGGCCCCTTCCGCGAGGCGCAGGTTGACCACCTCGATCTGGTCGCCGCGATTGGCGTCGAAGCCGATGGCCGAGCGCACGAGCGCAGCGATCCGGTCGAGTTCCTCCTGCGTGCGCGGCTGGTAGGTCATCTCGCCATTGGCGCTGCGGGTATAGATGCCGTCCACGACCACCGCGACCGACATGCGCTTGATCCGGCCGCCTTCCATGACTTCCGTGCGCGTCGTCCGGGAAATCTCGTAATTGACGATCTCCTCGTTCTTGTTGCTCTGGTCGCGCGGGGCCGCTCCCTGCCCGGCATTGGCGCCCGGCAACTCGTTGCCGACGGTGACCCCGCCCTCGGGATTGGCTGTCGCCTGCGCCTCGGTCCGGGTCTGGGTCGAGCGGACGACGCGGCTCTCCGGGTCGAAGGTTTCCGACCGGCTCTCAATGCGGTTGATGTCCATCTCGGCGGCGACCTGCACTCGCGCCCGGCCATTGCCGACGACGCCCGCCACGATGTCCTCGACCTGCCCCTTCATGCGCCGTTCGAAGGCCGTCTGCTTTTCTTCCGCCATCATCTGCGGGCTGGCCTGGTCCTGCGCGCCATCGGCGAGCAGCCGGCCGCGCTCGTCCACGATGGAGACCCGCGATGGCTTCAGCCCGTCGACCGCAGTGGCGACAAGGTGGCGGATGGCGCGCACCTGCCCGGCATCGAGTTCACCCGACAGCCGCAGCGCGATCGAGGCGCGCGGGCCTTCCCGATCACGCTCGAACAGGCGCCGCTCGGGGATGACGAGATGGACCCGCGCCGCCTGCACGCGCGAGATGGAGCGGATCGTGCGCGACAATTCGCCTTCAAGGGCGCGGACATGGTTGATTCCCTGGACGAAGCTCGTGGCAGAGAAGGCGTCGCCCTTGTCGAAGATCTCGTAGCCGACATTGCCGCCGCTCGGCACGCCTTTTGCCGCGAAGTCCATGCGCAGCTTGGTCACTTCGTTCTTCGGCGCCAGGATTGTCGTCCCGTCCGCTCGCGACTCGTAACGAATGCCGCGCGTTTCGAAGTCCCGGATGATCGCTGCGGCGTCGGATTGCGACAGGTCGGTATAGAGAACCGACATAGCCGGCTGCGTCATGCGCATCATGACGAAGGCGAAGAAGGCAACAAGCGCGACCGTGACGCCGGCCATCGCGACCAGGCGTCCGGGTCCCAGACGACGAAGAAAGTCCACAAGCTCGTTCACGTGATCCGACCCGCAACCTGAGGCCCTCCGGCGGGGGAGGGCACTAGGCAGAAATTTCCCGGTTCGTGGTGAACGAAGCGTTAAGATTGGCAAACGCGGCGCGTGTTCTCTGCATGAAGGGCACGCCGGGCGTGCTTTTCTGCGCCCGCGTGTCCTGAAAGTGCCTGCGTCTGATGAAAAAGGGCGGCCTCGCGGCCGCCCTCAGTCGGGGAGAACGCCAGCCAGCCATCTCGGGCGTCCGGATTCACCTGACTTGCGAATCCCGAAGGACAGGCCAGCCGGGCGGCCGTCGCCGGAGGGGCGGCAGGGCGGCGAAACGATCATCTGGGGGGAGAAGGATCGTTCGTAATACTATTACACACGAACTGTCACGCCCCTGAAAGCGGAATATTTCATTAACGTTGACGCGAGCGCAAACGACGAAAAAGCGCGTGACGATCCGTCACGCGCTTGTATTCGGCAATGTCCGTGATCAGTTTCTGTAGTGCTGGATACGCGTCGTGCGCAGCCCTGCAAGACCGTGCTGGTCGATGGAATGCTGCCAGCTGAGGAACTCGTCAACGGTGAGCGTATAGCGCGAACACGCTTCCTCAAGGCTGAGAAGCCCGCCGCGTACGGCGGCAACGACCTCCGCCTTGCGGCGGATCACCCACCGTCTCGTATTGGTGGGAGGCAGGTCCGCAATCGTCAAAGGACTGCCATCGGGTCCGATGACATATTTGACCCGCGGGCGGTGGGGATCGGTCATGATACGCTCACACAAACTCGACTGACCAAGCTCAAGTTCGTACGGTAAAGGGCTGCGTTTAAGATTTGCCTAAACGGATCAGTGGCTTTTACGGGTCGTTCGGGCACAGTCATTGTAATATTGTTCGACAATGACGGACGATCAGGTCCGGCGCACCGAGGTGACGCTCGTTAGCGGGATCCGGCTCGATCCGACCAGCAGCGTCGGCACCTTGCCCGAGAGATCGACCCCGTCGACC
This sequence comes from Beijerinckiaceae bacterium, assembly GCA_044368425.1. Lineage (GTDB taxonomy): Bacteria > Pseudomonadota > Alphaproteobacteria > Rhizobiales > Beijerinckiaceae > JBIPLL01. Next base: position 525 of record JBIPLL010000389.1, on the reverse strand, counting down.
GTGCCCGTGAGCTGTGTGCCAATGGCCATGTCCTGCCCGGACGCGTCGCGCGCGGTCACCGTGATCGAGTAATCCCCGTCCGGCGCGACAGCCCCGGTCGAGGTGCGCCCGTCCCAGGTAAAGCTCTGCTGTCCGATGGTCAGGGCCTTCTTTTGCGTGGAAACGACAGCTCCCGTGCTGTCCTTGATGGTCATGACGGCCTCGGAGGCTGCGCGCGGCGCGGTCAGCTGCCACGTCGCGGCGCCGCCCTGCAGGCGCGTCGTCTTGCCGTCCGCTGTAATGCTGTTGCCGAGAAAGGCGGCGGCATTGGTCAGTGTCGAGGTCTGTGCGCTGGTCAGAAGAGCCGTCAGGGTCTCGTTGCTCTTGAGCTGCTGCTCGACCGAGGCGAACTGGACGAGCTGCTGCGTGAACTCGTTGGTGTTCAGCGGCTCAAGCGGATTCTGGTTCTTGAGCTGCGTGGTCAGCAGATTCAGGAACGTATCGAAATTCTGCACGATGGTCGTGCGGTTCGTCGCGGTGGGCCTG
>JBIPLL010000049.1:0-10180 GCA_044368425.1 Beijerinckiaceae bacterium | reverse complement strand
GTTTCGCTTGAGGAATGGGGCGCGGATGCACTGTTCCTGTCGGCCCACAAGATCGGCGGGCCGCCCGGCATCGGGGCGATCTGCCTGCGTGACGACAGCGTTGTCGTGCCTGCGCTGCTGAAGGGTGGCGGCCAGGAGCGGGGTGCACGCGCCGGAACGCAGAATGTGCCCGGTATCGTGGGCTTCGGTGTGGCGGCCCGAGAGGCAATGGCGGATCTGGCAGCGGAAATGGAACGTCTCGGGGGATATCGGGACGAATTCGAGCGGCGGCTTCTGGCAATGACGCCGCCGGCAACCATATTCGGTGCAGGAGTGCCTCGTTTGCCCAATACGAGCGCGTTCGGCTGGGCAGGTGTAGCGGCGCAAACGCTCCTCATGCGGCTCGATCTCGCGGGCTGTGCGGTCTCCTCCGGCTCGGCCTGCTCGTCGGGCAAGGTCGGACGTTCCCATGTCCTGTCAGCGATGGGCGTGACCGATGCTCTTGCCGACGGGGCGTTGCGGCTCAGCCTCGGTTGGGCAACGACGCCGCAAGATGTGATCCAGTGTGCCGCCGCGCTCGAAGAAGCGTTGGCGGTCGTTCAGCGCCATGGTGGCGGCGGCGCGGTTCGCGCAGCCTGACACGATGACGGAACGCCAACCCGCGGTCCTTGAAACCGCGCCAGGAGGGTGAAATGCCTGCGGTTCAGGAAACGATCGACCAAGTCAAGGCGATCGATGTCAGCGAGTACAAGTACGGTTTCGTGACCGATATCGAGATGGACAAGGCCCCCAAGGGCCTGAACGAGGATATCGTTCGCTTCATCTCGGCCAAGAAGAACGAGCCGGAATGGATGCTGGAATGGCGCCTCGACGCCTTCCGTCGCTGGAAGACCATGCAGGAGCCGACCTGGGCGCGGGTCGATTACCCGAAGATCGACTATAACGAGATGTATTTTTACGCGGCTCCCAAGAACTCGCCCGGGCCGAAGTCCCTGGACGAGGTCGATCCGGAGTTGCTGGCAACCTATGCCAAGCTCGGCATCCCGCTGCGCGAGCAGGAGGTGCTGGCTGGCGTCGAGCCGCAGAACCGCGTTGCCGTCGATGCGGTCTTCGATTCGGTCTCGGTTGTGACGACCTTCAAGGAAGAACTGGCCAAGGTCGGCGTGATCTTCTGCTCAATCTCGGAGGCTCTTCAGGAGCATCCTGAGCTTGTGCGCAAATATCTCGGCACCGTTGTGCCGGTTACGGACAATTATTTCGCGACGCTGAACTGTGCGGTCTTCACCGATGGGTCGTTCGTCTATATCCCGCCGGGTGTCCGCTGCCCGATGGAACTGTCGACCTATTTCCGGATCAACGAGAAGAACACGGGCCAGTTCGAGCGTACGCTGATCATCGCCGACAAGGGCTCCTATGTGAGCTATCTTGAAGGCTGCACGGCGCCCAAGCGCGACGATAACCAGCTTCACGCCGCTGTCGTGGAGCTCGTCACGCTCGACGATGCCGAGATCAAGTACTCGACTGTTCAGAACTGGTATCCGGGTGACGCGGAAGGGCGGGGCGGCATCTACAACTTCGTCACCAAGCGTGGCGATTGCCGGGGCCGCAATTCCAAGATCTCGTGGACGCAGGTCGAGACGGGCTCGGCGATCACCTGGAAGTACCCGTCCTGCATCCTGCGTGGCGAAGGCTCGCGCGGCGAGTTCTATTCCATCGCGATCTCGAACGGCATGCAGCAGGTCGATAGCGGCACCAAGATGATCCATCTTGGCCGCAACACCACGAGCCGCATCATCTCGAAGGGGATTTCGGCCGGCCGCTCGCAGAACACCTATCGCGGCCTCGTCTCGGCCCATCGCAAGGCGGCGAATTCGCGCAACTTCACCAATTGCGACTCGCTGCTGATCGGCGATCGCTGTGGCGCGCACACGGTGCCTTACATCGAGAGCAAGAGCGCCTCGGCCGTGTTCGAGCATGAGGCGACGACGTCCAAGATATCCGAGGACCAGCTGTTCTACTGCATGCAGCGCGGCCTGTCGGAAGAGGAGGCGGTGGCGCTGATCGTCAATGGCTTCGTCAAGGACGTGCTGCAGCAGCTCCCGATGGAATTTGCCGTCGAGGCGCAGAAGCTGATCGCGATTTCGCTGGAAGGCAGCGTGGGCTGAACGCCCGCCATCATGTCCGGGTCATGCCCGGCCATCCAGTTTCCCCCCCAATTGGCGAGGATGCCGGGCCAGGGCCCAGGCATGACGCCCGGAACATAACGGACGCTACCATGCTGGAAATCCGCAATCTTACCGTCCAGATCGAGGACAAGCGCATTCTGAACGGCCTGACGCTGACCGTGAACAAGGGCGAGGTCGCCGCGATCATGGGGCCGAACGGCTCGGGCAAGTCGACGCTGTCCTATGTCATCGCCGGCAAGGAGGACTATGAGGTCCTTGACGGCGAGGTGCTGCTCGACGGGCAGAACGTGCTTGAGATGGAGCCCGACCAGCGGGCGGCGGCGGGCGTATTCCTGGCCTTCCAGTATCCGCTGGAAATCCCCGGCGTCGCCACGATGACGTTCCTGAAGGCGGCGATGAATGCGCAGCGCAAGGCGCGCGGGCAGGATGAGCTGTCGGCGGGCGAGTTCATCAAGCGCGTCAATGCCGCTGCCGACCAGCTCTCCATTCCGCGCGACATGCTGAGGCGCGCGCTGAATGTCGGGTTCTCGGGTGGCGAAAAGAAGCGCATGGAAGTGCTGCAGATGGCGCTGCTCGAGCCGCGCTTCTGCATTCTCGACGAGACGGATTCCGGCCTCGACATCGACGCGCTCAAGATCGCGGCGGAGGGCGTCAACACGCTGCGCTCGCCTGATCGCGCCTTCCTCGTCATCACGCATTATCAGCGCCTCCTGAACTACATCGTGCCCGACAGCGTGCATGTGATGGCCAATGGCCGGATCGTCCGTTCCGGCGGCAAGGAGCTCGCGCTCGAGCTCGAAGCCAATGGCTATGCCGATTACAAGTCGCAGGCGGCCTGAGCCGGCAGAGGGGACAAAGCCATGGCACAGGTCATGCTCATGAAGACGTCGGCCGAACAGGCGCTGGACAGCGCATTCGCGGCCGCGCGCACGACGCTGCCCGGCGATCCGGCCGTGCGGGACGCCGCCTTCGCGCGCTATGCGGCGCAGGGCCTGCCGCACCGGCGCGTCGAGGCGTGGAAATATACCGACCTTCGCGCCGCGATGCGCGATGCGGCGCCGCTCGCCGCCCCGCCGACGGGCGAGGAGGCGGGCCGTGCCTTGTCGCAGTCGCTCGGCCTTCCGGGCGTGAGCGCGCCCACCATCGCCTTCGTCAACGGCCATATGGTGGGCTCCCTGCCGGCGGTTGCCGCCGGCATCGAGGTGGTGCAGCTCGCGCATGCGCTTGTCGGCGGCCATCCCCTGCTGTCGAAGCTCGGCGGGCTGGAACTGGCGCGCGGCGATGTCGCGCTCTCCCTGAACACAGCCTTCATGAGCGACGGGCTTGTCGTGCATGTGGCGGCCGGCGTGAAGGTCGAGGCGCCGCTGCACCTGTCGTTCCTCACCTCTGCCAACCATCCGTTGCAAGCGGTCGCGCGCGTTCTCGTGGTGCTGGAGGAGGGGGCTTCGCTGAGCCTGCTCGAAACGCACGAGGGTCCGCAGGGCGTTGCCTACCAGACCAACATGGCCGTCGAGACCTTCATCGGCGATCATGCGCGTCTGGATCATGTGCGCGTGAGCCGCGACGGCTCGCAGGCGCTTGCGCTGAGCACGCTGACGGCGCGTCTGGGCGTCGAAAGCGAGCTTGTCTCGTCCGGCATTGTCACCGGCAGCGCGACCTCGCGCCATCAGGTCTATGTCGGCTTCCATGGCGAGAATGCCAAGCTGATGGTGAGCGGCGCGAGCCTCCTCAACCACCGCCAGCATGTCGACAACACGCTCGTGGTCGAGCATGCCGAGCCCGGCGGGGAAAGCCGCGAGGTGTTCAAGACCATCGTGGATGACGAGGCGACCGGTGTTTTCCAGGGCAAGATCATCGTCCATTCCAAGGCCCAGAAGACCGACGGCCGGATGATGTCGGGTGCGCTGCTCCTGTCGGAGGGCGCCACGATGAACAACAAGCCCGAGCTCGAGATCTTCGCCGACGACGTGCAGTGCGCCCATGGCGCGACCTGCGGGCAGCTCGACGACGACCTGCTGTTCTATCTGATGGCGCGCGGCCTGCCGCGCCGCGAGGCCGAGGCCCTGTTGCTCCAGGCCTTTGCGGGCGAGGCCATCGAGCCGATCGCCAATGATGAGATCAAGTCCGCTTTTGCCGACATGATCGCGGGCTGGCTGAAGCAGCGCGCCCAGCGCTGACCGATACGAGGCTTCCGTCGTTCCGGCGGGAGCCTCTACCGGCCGCGCAGATCGTGGCCGGAGCGTGGATCAGGACAGGACATGCAGATGCAGGACGCCCCTTACGATCTCGCCGCGATCCGGGCCGATTTTCCGATCCTGTCGCAGCAGGTTTATGGCAAGCCACTCGTCTATCTCGACAATGCCGCGTCGGCGCAGAAGCCGAAGGCCGTGATCGATGCGATGGTGCGCGTGATGGAGACGGGCTATTCCAACGTCCATCGCGGCCTGCACTACATGGCCAATGCCGCGACCGAAGCGTTCGAAGGCGGGCGCGAGAGCGTGCGGCGCTTCCTGAACGCGGCCTCGACCGACGAAATCATCTTCACGCGGTCGGCGACCGAGGCCATCAATCTCGTGGCTGATTCCTACGGGCGCATGGCAATCGGTGAGGGCGACGAGATCGTGCTCTCGCTCATGGAGCACCATTCCAACATCGTGCCCTGGCATTTCCATCGCGAGCGCAAGGGTGCGGTCCTGCGCTGGATTCCGGTCGACGACCGGGGCGTGCTCGATCTCGACGCCTATGAGGCGATGCTCAACGAGCGCACGAAGATCGTTGCCATCACGCAGATGTCGAACGTCCTGGGTACGGTCAATCCGGTGAAGGAGATGATCCGGATCGCGCATGAGCGCGGCATTCCGGTTCTGGTCGACGGCAGCCAGGGCGCCGTTCACCTGACCGTCGATGTGCGCGACCTTGACGCGGACTTCTACGTGTTCACGGGCCACAAGGTCTATGGGCCGACCGGGATCGGTGTGCTCTACGGCAAGCGCGATCTGCTTGCCCGGATGCCCCCCTATAATGGCGGCGGCGAGATGATCCGCACCGTCAGCATGTACGGCGTCACCTATAACGAGCCGCCGCATCGCTTCGAGGCCGGAACGCCGGCCATTATCGAGGCGGTCGGGCTCGGTGCTGCGGTCGAGTATATGATGCGGATCGGCCGCGAGCGCATTCAGGCCCACGAGGCAGCGCTTGGGCGCTATGCCATGCAGCGACTGTCCGAAATGAATTCGCTGCGTATCATCGGGACGGCTCCCGACAAGGGGGCCATCGTCGCTTTCGAAATGAAGGGCGCGCATTCCCATGACGTCGCCACCGTCATCGACCGGGCCGGCGTTGCAGTGCGCGCCGGCACGCATTGTGCCATGCCGCTCTTGACGCGGTTTGGTGCAACATCCACCTGTCGTGCGAGTTTCGGGCTCTATAACACGCTCGATGAGGTGGACAGCCTTGTGGATGCGCTGCGCAAGGCTGAAACCCTGTTTGCGTGATATGATGTGGACGTGACGTGGCCGCGCCGCGGATCTTGAGCCGCCGGACCTGCCGAAAGGATATCGACGTGACCCATGCCGCTCCCCAAGAGGGCATTGCTCCCAACGCCCCGGCCATCCAGGCGCCGGGCGCCTTGCCGCCGGAAGAGATCGACCGGCTGTCCGAGGACATCGTTGCCGCGCTGAAGACGGTCTACGATCCGGAAATCCCGGCCGATATCTACGAACTCGGGCTTATCTATCGCGTCGATATTGCCGATGACCGGCAGGTCGCCATCGACATGACGCTGACGGCGCCCGGCTGCCCTGTCGCCGGCGAGATGCCGGGCTGGGTCGAGAACGCCGTTGCCACCGTTCCCGGAGTGTCTGGCGTCAACGTGAAGATGGTCTTCGATCCGCCGTGGGACCAGAGCCGGATGTCGGACGAGGCGCGCGTCGCGCTCGACATGTGGTAGTGTAGGCGGAGCTTCCCACGCGGCAGCTCGCTTCACCAGAGTTCAACAAAGTGCCACCATACTCGTCCGCCGGGGCCTTGAACCCACGGCGCAGGAGGTCAAGATGGGCATCGCCCTTCCCAAGCTGACGGTGATCTCGCTCACCGAGAATGCCATTTCCCGCGTCAAGGACATCATGGCGCAGGCCGAACCGCCCGCGCTGGGGCTTCGGGTTGGTGTCCGCAATGGCGGCTGTGCCGGCATGTCCTACACGTTTTCCATCGCCCGTGAGATCAACAAGGGCGACGAGGTGATCGAGCAAGACGGCGCCCGCGTGGTCGTCGACGCCAAGGCCGTGCTGTTCCTGTTGGGCACGGAGCTCGACTTCAAGCGCGACAAGCTTGCCTCGACCTTCGTGTTTCACAATCCCAACGAGACATCCGCCTGCGGCTGTGGCGAGTCGGTCTCCATCACGCCGGCAAGCCTGCAACTGCCTGGCTGATCGTGGACGCCGCCACCCTTCGCGATCTGTTCGCGGCCTTCGGTGCCGTCGATCTGCGTCGCATGTTCGGGGGGCACGGCATCTATGCCACCGCCGAGCCGGGGCATCCCGTCATGTTCGCGCTGGAGGCGGATGGCGAGGTCTATCTGAAGGCTGACGACCAGACCGAACCGCTGTTGCGCGCGGCGGGTTCACGGCCATTCGTCTATGATGGCGGCGGGCGTCGTGTCACGATGTCCTACTGGCTTTTGCCAGAGGCGGCGCACGACGACCCCGATGTCCTGCGTCACTGGTGCGGGCTGGCGCTGGGGGCCGCACGGCGTGCGGATGCCCGAAAGGCGCAGGCGCGACGGGGCGCGCCACGGCGGGGACGAGCCGCCCAACCGGATTGAGTTCAGGCGACCTCGGAGATTGCGAGGTCGTCGATCGCGTCGTTTTCCGCGATCGTCCGATTGCGGCCGCTGCGCTTGGCTGCGAGCATGCACATATCAGCCCGATCGAGGAGCGTGGCGGCAGTGTCGCCCTTCTGGAGCGATGCAACGCCCAGGGACAGGGTTACGCGGCCCAGCGTCTCGCCTGTCGAGCGCTTGATCAACTCGCGACCGAGAACCGCGCGCCGCACGTTCTCGGCAATGTCGCGGGCGGTTTCGAGCGTCGTGTCCGGCAGGATCACGGCGAATTCCTCGCCACCAAAGCGCGCGAGGGTGGCTTTGCGCTTGACCCTGTCGCGCATGGTGACGGCGACGAGCTTCAGCACCTGATCGCCGGTGAGATGCCCGAAGCTGTCATTGAAGTTCTTGAACCGGTCGATGTCAGCCATGATCAGCGCCAGTGGCGCGCGCTGAATGGCTGCCTGGTCGATCGTTTTCACCAGCATCTCGTCGAAATGCTTGCGATTGGCGAGCCCGGTCACGGCGTCGACCAAGGCCTCGACCCGCACCGACTCAAGCGCTTCACGCAGCGAGCCAATTTCGTTGCGGGTTTCGCGCAGCCGCGATTCGAGGGTCTTGTTCGTCGCGGCAGCCTCTCGTGTGGATACGACGAGCGTCGCGATGATATCGCGGATCCGGTTCCGGTCGACGGTCTGGCTCAGGTCGTCGCTGATCGTGGCCAGCGACTGCCCATAGGACTGGGTGTTGCCCAGCGCGAGCTCGATCATCTCCATGACATGGTCGATCTCGACGAGAACGCCCGCGCTGGTTCGCTCGGCATGGGCTGCAAAGCTGCGATTGGCGAGAAATTCCTCGTAAAGCACGTCGATATCGGTGCTGGAGACCTCGCCCTTGTTGGCAAAGAGCCTCTCAACCGCCTCAACGAGTTCCTTGGGTTCGCCGCGCGCGACGTTGAACCAGAGCTCGAACGTGCGCGGCGTCACTGGCGTGCGGGCAAGTCCCATGCGCGAGATCGCAATCTCGGCTATTCGGTGGCTCGGGTCCTGCCCACGGCGATCGTCCGTTGACGTCACTTATGCCTCCGTGCCCGCTGCGCCGTTGTTGTAACGATCCAGCTATACATCCTAGAGGCGAAAATGCCACGTGCGGGTAAAGCAAGCGTTCACGCTCGCTTATTCCCATGTCTCAGGCGGCGTCGCCCTTGGCCTTGCGTCGCGTCTCGGGGGCAGGGGCCTTGACCGGGCGCAGCAGGAACGCCGGGACATGATCGCCAAGGCCGACGACCGGGGCGTCGTCGTCATGATCGCGCCGATGAGGCCGACGCTCGCCGAAGCCGCGATCGCCTGGACGTGGCGCGGCTTGTGCCGCCGGACGCCGATCCTCGCGCTCAGGGCGTGGGGCACGGCTTTCAGGCTGTGCATCCTGAAGCGGCCGCTCCCGACGCTCCTGACGGGGACGCTCCTGACGCGGGCGGTCCTGACGCGGACTGTCGTTGCCTGCTGCGACCGTGCGGGGCGCCTCTGCCACGGCCTCGGCGGCTGGCTCGGCGGCGGTGGCGGCCTCGGGGCGTGGACCCTCGCGGCGCTCCCGCCGGGCGGGGCGCTCGTCCCTGTCGCGTCCACCGCGGCTGCGGCTGCGGTCACGATCGCGCGGAGCCGACGTGCTGGGCGGCAGTTCCGAAGGCTTGGGGCCGTCCCAGACGATGTCCTGGCCAGTCAGCTTCTCGATGGCGCCGAGCGACTTCTCGTCGGCGGTCGAGACGATGCTGATCGCCGTGCCCTTGCGGCCCGCGCGACCGGTGCGGCCGATCCGGTGCACATAATCGTCCGCGTGGTGCGGTACGTCGAAATTGAAGACGTGGCTGACATCGGGGATGTCGAGGCCCCGCGCCGCGACGTCGCTCGCGACGAGGATGCTGGCTTCGCCCGCCCGGAACGCGTCGAGTGCCGCCGTGCGGCTGCGCTGGTCCATGTCCCCGTGCAGGCAGACAGCATTGAAGCCGTGCGTGCGCAGCGACTTATGCAGGATCGCGACCTCGCTCTTGCGGTTGCAGAAGACGATGGCCGTCTTGAAATCCTCGGCCGCGCGCAATTGCTGGCGGAGCACCTCGCGCTTGTCGTGCGGGTCCTTGCCGGAGGCGACGAGCCGCTGGACGATCGTTCCTGCCGTGGTTGCCGGGCGCGCGACCTCGATCCGCACCGGATTGTGCAGGAAGGTATCGGCAAGGCGCTGGATCTCGGGCGGCATGGTCGCTGAGAAGAACAGCGTCTGACGCGTGAACGGCACATATTTGGCGATGCGCTCGATGTCCGGGATGAAACCCATGTCGAGCATGCGATCGGCCTCGTCGATGACGAGAAGCTCCACTCCGGTGAGCAGCAGTTTGCCGCGCTCCACATGGTCGAGGAGACGGCCGGGCGTGGCGATCAGCACGTCGACGCCGCGCATCAGCTTGGCATCCTGATCCCCGAAGGAAACGCCGCCGATCAGCAGGGCGACCGACAGTTTCTGGTCGACGCCGTATTTGATGAAACTTTCCTCGACCTGCGCCGCAAGTTCGCGCGTCGGCTCGAGGATCAGTGTGCGCGGCATCCGCGCGCGGGCACGGCCATTTTCCAGCAGCGTAATCATAGGCAGCGTGAAGGCCGCAGTCTTGCCGGTGCCGGTCTGGGCAATGCCCAGGACGTCCCGCCGTTGCAGGACATGGGGTATGGCTTGCTCTTGAATGGGGGTCGGCTGCGTATAGCCGGAAGCAGTAACGGCTCTGAGGACTTTTTCACTCAGGCCAAGGTTTTCGAACGACATTCCTGGTCCAGTCGGGAATGGCACCTGTCCGAGGGGATTTTTCGTCCGATCGGCGCCAGCGCCTGACGCGGGGAGGGCGCCTGATGGCGGGCCTCGATCAACATCGGGCGACGATACTGGCCGCCCATACGCGAATTGGGCCGGAACATAAACAAAACGCTTTGAATGTCAATGAGTATTGCCCGACATGACCGGCTCGGGAGCCGCCCGGAATCTGGAGGATCACGGGCGATTTCTGTCAAGATTCCAGGTAATTCTCTGCTGCGGGTTTTCGGTCAGGGTTGGCCGGGCCGGGCCTGGCCTGGCTGCTGGGCCGGGGGGCGCACCGAGCCCGTCGTGGCGGGATCGACAATCGGCAGGCGGGCGATGACGCCGGGGGCTGCGATGA
>JBIPLL010000073.1:0-8642 GCA_044368425.1 Beijerinckiaceae bacterium | reverse complement strand
GCGGTGGGCGCCGATGTCGGCTTCGATCCCGCCGACCGGATCGATGCGGGCGAGCGCATGCGGCTGCGGCTGCGCAATTCGGCACAGCTCCTGACGCTTGACGCTCTCGATGCGGCCTGGAGCCCGACTGGCTGGCAGCGAATGCTCTATCCGCAAGCCTATCAGGAGCGGATCGGGCTGTGTCATGACGGCATCGACATCGAGACCTGCCGACCCGATCCGCAGGCCCGCTTCAGGCTGCCGAACGGCCGGGTGCTTGCGCCGGGCGATCCGGTCGTAACCTTCGTGGCGCGCGATCTGGAGCCCTATCGGGGCTTTCCGCAATTCATGCGCGCGGCCGCACTTGTCGCGCGTGAGCGGCCCGACGTGACCTTCGTTGTCGCGGGCGCAGATGGTGTCAGCTATGGCCGCCCCCGCAGCGACGGGCGGACGTGGCGTGAGGCCATGATGGCCGAGACCGGGCTTGATCCGTCGCGCGTCGTCTTTCTGGGAACGATCCCGAAGGCCGACCTGATCCGGCTGTTCCAGGTCACGACGGCCCATGTCTATCTGAGCTATCCTTTCGTGCTGTCCTGGTCCGTGCTGGAGGCCATGGCCTGCGGCGCGCTTGTCGTCGGCTCGGCGACGCCGCCGGTGCAGGAGGTGATTACAGACGGGGTCAACGGGCTGCTTGCGCCCTTCTTCGACGAACGGGCGCTCGCCGACACGGTCGCGCGCGCCATCGACCGGAGGCGTCCTTCCCTGCAGGCGCTGCGCCAGGCGGCCCGCGACACGATCGTCGCGCGCTTCGGGCTCGATGCCTGCCTGAGCCGCCAGATCACCGCCATCGAACGTCTGGCGCGTGGGCAAATCCCGGATCTGCGCGCAGCCGCCTGATCCGGCCCATTCCGGGAAGGAATGGCTGCGATCAGGAATTGCGACGAGCTGCCCCCTCGACGCAGGGGAAGAGTTTCGCCAGAGTGCGGCCAACCTTTCATCCGACCGGAGGTGCCGAGAATGGCTGCCCTGCCGCATGCGAAACCCAAGGATGCCCCTGCTCCGGCCAGCTTCAACTGGGAGGATCCGTTCCTGCTCGACGAGCAGCTCACCGATGACGAGCGCATGATCCGCGACAGCGCCCGGGCCTATGCGCAGGAAAAGCTCGCGCCGCGCGTCGCGGAAGCCTATCTCAACGAGCAGACCGACGCCTCGATCTTCCGTGAGATGGGCGAACTCGGGCTGCTTGGCGTGACGCTGCCGGAAGACTATGGCTGCGCGGGTGCCGGCTATGTGGCCTATGGGCTGGTGGCACGGGAGGTCGAGCGCGTCGACAGCGGCTATCGCTCCATGATGAGCGTGCAGTCCTCGCTCGTGATGTATCCGATCTATGCCTATGGCGACGAGAACCAGCGCCGCAAGTACCTGCCGAAGCTCGCCTCGGGCGAGTGGATCGGCTGTTTCGGCCTGACCGAGCCGGATGCCGGCTCCGACCCTGCCGGGATGAAGACGCGCGCCGAGAAGGTCGCCGACGGCTACCGGCTGACCGGCTCGAAGATGTGGATCTCGAACTCGCCCATCGCCGACGTCTTCGTCGTCTGGGCAAAGTCGGCCGCGCATGACAACCAGATCCGCGGCTTCGTGCTCGAGAAGGGCATGGCGGGCCTGTCGGCGCCCAAGATCGGCGGCAAGCTCAGCTTGCGCGCCTCGATCACGGGCGAGATCGTCATGGACGGTGTCATTGTTCCGGAAGAAAACCTGCTTCCCAATGTGTCGGGCCTGAAGGGGCCGTTCGGCTGCCTGAACCGGGCGCGCTATGGCATTTCATGGGGCGTGATGGGCGCAGCCGAGGATTGCTGGCACCGGGCGCTGCGCTACACGCTCGACCGCAAGCAGTTCGGCCGGCCGCTGGCCCAGACGCAGCTCGTCCAGAAGAAGCTCGCCGACATGCAGACCGAGATCACGCTCGGGCTGCAAGGCTCCCTGCGGGTCGGGCGGCTCTTCGACGAGGGCAAGGTGGCGCCAGAGATGATCTCGCTGATGAAGCGCAACAATTGCGGCAAGGCGCTCGATATCGCCCGCGTCGCGCGCGACATGCATGGCGGCAATGGCATCCAGATCGAGTACCACGTGATGCGCCACTCGCAGAACCTGGAGACCGTCAACACCTATGAGGGCACGCATGACGTGCACGCCCTGATCCTGGGCCGGGCGCAGACGGGCCTTCAGGCGTTCTTCTGAGCGCAGCTTACTTTCAGAGTAAGGGCAAGGGCGGGATTTCCCCGCCCTTTTCCGTTGGATCACAGATAACCGGCTTCCTTGAGCGTACGCGGCAGCCACAGGACAGTTTCCGGCACGAAGGTGATGAGAACAAGCACGAGAAAGAGCGGGACCAGGAATGGCGCGACTGCCTTCACGCATTGCTCGAAACTGATGCTAGCGACACGGCTGAGCACATAGAGCACCATGCCGACCGGTGGCGTCAGCAGGCCGATCATCAGGTTCAGCACCATCACGAGCCCGAAATGGACGGGGTCGATGCCGAGCTTCAGCGCGACCGGCAGGAGAACCGGCGTCAGGATCGTGATGGCCGCGATCGTCTCCATGAAGCAGCCGACGAGCAGCAGGAAGGCGTTGACGAGCAGGAAGAACGAGACCGGATCGTCCGCGACCTGAATGATCCAGGCGCCCAGAGCCTCGGTGGTCCGCGTAGTGGTAAGCACCCAGCCGAAGATCGAGGCGCCCGCCACGATGAACAGCACGACGGCTGTCGTCTCGATCGTGTCCATGGTGACGCGAACGAACTGGCGCAGGCTGATCACCTGATAGCGCGGAACGCCGATGAGCCTCGGCACGCCCGCCGCATTGAGACCGGCATGGATGATGGTCGCCAGCATCAGCGCATAGGCGCAGGCGAAGACGGCCGCCTCGGTCGGGGTGAACCAGCCGAAGGACATGCCGCCGATGATGATGACGGGCGTCATCAGCGGCAGGATCGCGTTGACGAAGGTGCGGCCCAGAATGGAGACGCGGAAGCGCGCATCGCGACCCACCCCGTTGCGGTGGGCATAGATGAACACCCAGACCGACAGGATCAGCGCCATGATCAGGCCCGGTATGATGCCGGCCACGAAGAGCTGGTTGATCGAGGCGTTACCAACGACGCCATAGATGACGAGCGGAAGCGAAGGCGGGATGATCGGCCCGATGGTGGAAGACGCCGCCGTGATGCCGACGGCGAAATTCACGTCGTAGCCGTGATCGCGCATGGCGCGGATCTCGATATTGCCGATGCCGCCTGCATCGGCCACCGCAGTGCCGGACATGCCGGCGAAGATCACCGAGCCTGTAATGTTCACATAGCCGAGCCCGCCCTTGAGCCAGCCGAACATCGCCACGGCAAAATCGTAGATCTGCTTGGTGATGCCCGACGAATTCATGATGTTGCCGGCCATGATGAAGAACGGCACCGCCAGCAGCGGGAAACTGTCGACCCCGTTGACCATGCGGTGGATGACCGTGATCTCCGGCACGGTCCCCGACAGGGCGATATAGAGCAGCGAGGAGCCGGCCAGCGCGACGGCGATCGGCACGCCGATCGCGATCATGACGACGAGCGATGCGATCATCAAAGCGACGAGCATGGGAACTCCGGTCAGTCGAGAATGGCGCCGTGGGGCTCGTCGGAAATCGTGCGGCGCAGGCGACGCCAGAGACGATGGGCGGCGTGGAGGGTCATGGCGGCGAGCGCCAGCGCGACGCCCCAGTAGATGATCGATTTCGGCACGTCGATGGACACCATGAAGCCTGGCGCGCGATTGCCGAGCTCCCAGCCGTGCCAGGCCATGAGCCCGCAGAACAGCATCACGGCGGTATCCATCGCCAGCATCAGCCAGTGCCGCAGGCCGGCCGGCACCTTCATCAGCACCACCTCGACGGCGATGTGACTGCCCTTGCGCATGGCCGTCACCGAACCGATGAACGTGACGCCGATGAGCAGGTAGCGTGCGATTTCCTCGGTCCAGCCGAGCGCGTCGTTCAGGACGTAGCGCGTGTAGAATTGGAGGAAGACCACGCCGAAAAGGGCCCAGAACACGACAAATACCAGCGAATCCGCCCAGGAGAGGTCGCTCAGATCGACATGGGCTTCCTGCTCGCGCCACTCCTCGAACAGATGATCGAGTTGTGGCGCAGCTGAGCTGCCCGGCGGGGTCTCGTCACGCATTGAGGCTCCTGAAAGGTATCAAGGCGGCCGGGAAGCTATCCCCCCGCAATGGCCAGCTGCGCCGTCGCGCTCCAGGCCCGCGACCGGTCAAGCGGGAGAGGACACCCGGAGAGGAAGCCGTGCGGCCGGGCGGGTCGGTGGTTCGACCCGCCCTGCGCGCTTCAGTTGCTGACCGAGGCGATCGCCTGGAGGCGATCATAGGTCGCCTTGTCCCAGGTGGCATCCTTGCCGAGATGCAGCGCGACCACCGCATCGCGGAACGGCTTGCGGTCGACATTGACGACCGTGACGCCCTGCGACTTGAACCAGGCTGCGAGTTCCTGATCGTTGCGGGCGATGTCCTTCGTGTTGTTGTCGGCGGCCTCGCGCAACACGGCATAGAGTGCGTCGCGCTCGGCGGGATTCAGCTTGGCGGCGGCCGGCTGGCCGACGATCATGAGCAGGGCGTCCGTGATGTGCCCCGTCATCATGATGAACTTGTTGGGCTCGTAGAACTTCTTCGCCTGGATGGTCGTCAGCGGGTTTTCCTGCGCGTCCACGACGCCCTGCGACAAGGCGAGATAGACTTCCGCGAAGGCGATAGGCGTGGGATTGGCACCGACCGCGACGGGGAACATGCGGTAGAGCGGCGCATCGGGCACGCGGATCTTCAGGCCCTTCATTTCGGCTGGCGTGTTGATCGCCTTGTTGGCGGTAACGTGACGCTCGCCATAGAAGGTCATGGCGACGACCTCGTGGCCGGTCTTCTTCTTGTAGCCGTCGGTCAGCTCCTTGAAGAGATCCGACTTGCGGAAGGCCTGCCAGTGCCCGAAATCGCGGAACATGTAGGGAGCGCCGCCAATGGCGAGCGGCCCATGGGCGCGGCCGGCAAAGAGCTGCCCCGTGTAGATGACGTCGACGGTGCCCAGCGACAGGCCCTCGTTGATGTCGGTCTCCTTGCCGAGCGAGGAGGCGGCGAAGACGTCCATCGTGACGGCACCGTTGGTGCGCTTCTTGACTTCGTCGGCCGCCCACAAGGCCCATTTGTGGTAGGGCTCGCTGACTTCGTAGACATGGGCGAATTTCAGCTTGGTCTGCGCAAGAGCCGGGCTGAAAGCGGCGGGGGCGACCAGAGCGGTCGCGGCAATGGCACCCAACAGGGCGCGGCGGCTGAAGCTGAACATCGTTTCCTCCGGACGTTTCTATGCCGGACGATGCATGTTTTCGCCTCAAGGGCGTGCCACTTGCGGGCTTGCTCGTCCGGTGGAACGGCTGCCGACGGTTGCCCGCAGCCGCCCTCACAACCGGTATGGTAGAGCCGGCGCGACGATGCGCAAGGCCCGATTTCGCCGCATTCCTGCACGTCGCGGAATGAAGCTCATGCCTCCGGCTGGAACAGGGTCCGGCTGCCCTTGGCTTCCTTGACGAGGAAATCGACGGTGGCGCGCACGCGAGCCACGTCCTTCAGATCGGCATGGACGATCAGCCAGAACGAGCGGTGGATCTTCACCTCGTCGGCGAGGACCGGACGCAGGGTCGGATAGTTCTGCACCATGAAGTTCGGAAGCACGCAGATGCCGGCCCCGGCCAGTGTCGAGTTGAGCTGGGCAACGAGGTTGGACGACTGGATCTGCGCCCGCAGGCCCTTGGCTACCTCGTCGAGGTAATCAAGCTCCGGGGTGAAGATCAGGTCGTCGATATAGCCGATGATCGAATGCTCGAAGAGATCCTCGCGCGTCGCCGGCGCCGTCACGCGGGCCAGATAATTGTCCGCCGCATAGAGGCCGAGCTGGTAGTCGGTCAGCTTGCGGGCGACGATCTTGCCCTCCTTGGGAGGCGCGAGCGAGATCGCGATATCCGCCTCGCGCTTGGACAGCGACAGCAGGCGGGGCATGGCCACAAGTTGAACCTCAAGCTCGGGATAGAGGCTCGCGAATTTCGACAGGCGCGGTGCCAGGAAGCTCGTGCCGAAACCGTCCGGCGCACCGATTCGCACCGCACCCGACAGCGCGAGATCCGCGCCGCCGATCTCGCTCGAGGCCGCAAGCGCCTCGGTCTCCATCGCCTCCGCCTTGGCGAGGAGGCGCTCGCCCTGCTGGGTGAGCGCATAGCCCTGCGGGCGGCGCTCGAAGAGCTTGGCCTTGAGGGCGGTCTCCAGCGCCGTGATTCGACGCGAGACAGTGGCGTGATCGGCGCCGAGACGGCGCGCTGCAACCGTGAGACGGCCCGCCCGCGCAACCGCCAGGAAGAAACGCAGGTCGTCCCAATCGAAGCGACTCATTGGTCTTTCCACCCTTCCAGTACTGTTATTATGCCGTGCCTTTGTATTTGTGCACGGAACGGCTTTGATATCTCCTATAGCCGTGCACGGATCGGCGTGTTAGGCCGTTTCGGCATACCAACTGGGTCAGCTCTGCATACGAAGCGGAGCTAGGCGATTTTTTGCCTGAATACAACGGTTGGTTGAGGGAGAGACGCATGCGGACGATCGGCCATTTCATCGGAGGCCGGCACGTGCCGGGCGCCTCGGGACGCTTCAGCGACATGTTCGAGCCCA
This sequence comes from Beijerinckiaceae bacterium, assembly GCA_044368425.1. Classification (GTDB taxonomy): domain Bacteria; phylum Pseudomonadota; class Alphaproteobacteria; order Rhizobiales; family Beijerinckiaceae; genus JBIPLL01. The sequence continues at coordinate 1,905 of JBIPLL010000073.1, read as the reverse complement.
TGACGGGTGACGTCGTCGCGCGGGTCGCGCTCGCCGACGCCTCGGAAGTGCGTGCGGCAATCGAGAACGCGATGGCCGCGCAGCCGGCCTGGGCGGCCACCAACCCGCAGCGGCGCGCCCGCGTCCTGATGAAGTTTCTCGACCTGATCGCGCGCAACATGGACGAGCTCGCCCTGCTGCTCGCCCGCGAGCACGGCAAGACGGTCGCCGATGCCAAGGGCGACATCCAGCGCGGCGTCGAGGTTGTGGAGTTCGCCGTTGGCGTGCCGCATCTGATGAAGGGCGAGTTCACAGACGCAGCCGGTCCCGGCATCGACATCTATTCCCTGCGCCAGCCGCTCGGCGTCGTCGCCGGCATCACGCCGTTCAACTTCCCGGCGATGATCCCGATGTGGAAATTCGCGCCGGCACTCGCCTGCGGCAATGCCTTCATCCTGAAGCCGTCGGAGCGCGATCCGGGTGTGCCGCTGCGTCTGGCGGAGCTGCTGATCGAGGCCGGCCTGCCGGCCGGCGTGCTGAACGTCGTCAATGGCGACAAGCTCGCCGTCGACACGATCCTTGACGACCCGGACATCAAGGCGGTGGGCTTCGTCGGCTCCACGCCGATCGCGGAATATGTTTATGCGCGCGGCTGTGCTGCGGGCAAGCGTGTCCAGTGCTTCGGCGGCGCCAAGAACCACATGGTCATCATGCCCGATGCGGACATGGACCAGGCGGTGGATGCCCTGATCGGCGCCGGCTATGGATCGGCCGGCGAGCGCTGCATGGCGATCTCGGTCGCGGTGCCCGTGGGCGAGGCGACCGCAAACCGTCTGATGGAAAAGCTCGTGCCGCGCGTCGAGGCGCTGAAGGTCGGCCCGTCCACGGATCCGACCGCCGATTTCGGACCGCTCGTGACCCGCGCCCATCTCGACAAGGTGAAGGCCTATGTCGATCTCGGCGTGCAGGAGGGCGCGACGCTTGCGGTCGACGGGCGGAATTTCCGCCTTCAGGGCTACGAGAACGGCTTCTACATGGGCGGCTGCCTGTTCGACCATGTGACGCCGCAGATGCGCATCTACAAGGAAGAGATCTTCGGCCCCGTGCTCAGCGTCGTGCGGGCGCGCGATTACGCCACCGCCCTCAAGCTGACCAACGATCACGAATATGGCAATGGCACCGCCATCTTCACGCGTGACGGCGACGCGGCGCGCGATTTCGCGGCCCGGGTCAATGTCGGCATGGTCGGCATCAACGTGCCGATCCCGGTCCCGCTCGCCTATTACACGTTCGGCGGCTGGAAGCGCTCGGGCTTCGGCGACCTGAACCAGCACGGCCCGGATTCGATCCGCTTCTACACCAAGACCAAGACAGTGACCTCCCGCTGGCCCTCGGGCATCAAGGACGGCGCGGATTTCGTGATCCCCACGATGAGCTGAGGCCGCGCATGGCGGCTGCCGGAGGTCTGGCCATGACCCAGTTCGGCCTCACCGACGAGCAGGCCGCCATCCGCGACATGGCCCGGGACTTCGCGGGCGAGCGGCTGGCGCCCCATGCACAACGCTGGGACGAGCAGAAGCACTTCCCCGTTTCCGAGATGCGCGATGCTGCCGCGCTCGGCATGGGCGGGGTCTATGTCCGCGAGGATGTGGGCGGATCGGGCCTGACGCGGCTCGACGCGGCCTTGATCTTCGAGGCCCTGGCGACGGGCTGCCCTACCGTCTCGGCCTATATCTCGATCCACAACATGGCCGCCTGGATGATCGACCGCTTCGGCAGTGAGGAGCAGCGGTCACGTCTCCTGCCGCGCCTCGTCACGATGGAGCATCTGGCGAGCTATTGCCTGACGGAGCCCGGAGCGGGCTCGGATGCCGCGGCCCTGCGCATGAAGGCGGTGCGCGACGGCGATCATTATGTGCTCGACGG